>NZ_DCJO01000028.1:0-176 GCF_002320075.1 Intestinimonas sp. UBA1698
GGCTGTGGACGCCGCCGTCGGACAGCAGGCCCATCACATGCAGGGCGGTGCCCTTGGCCTTGCAGTCGTCCATGGCGCTCACATAGGCCTTGTTGGTGAAGAAATCGCCGTCTGCGATGGCCTTGGAGATGCGGGGCAGGTCCTGAAACACCACCCGGCCGGCGCCGATGTTGGTG
>NZ_DCJO01000028.1:194-43919 GCF_002320075.1 Intestinimonas sp. UBA1698
GTGGCCCACCTCGCTGTTGCCCATCTGTCCCTCGGGCAGGCCCACGTCCAGGCCGGAGGCGGACAGCTTACAGCCGGGATTTTCCGCAAAGAGCCGGTCCAGGTGGGGCTTTTTGGCGTTGGCGATGGCGTTGCCGGCGGTCTCGGCCCGGAGGCCGAAGCCGTCCATGATGATCAGAGTCGTCGGTGTTTTTTTCATAGAAACCTCAAATCTAGTGTCTGAAAGACGCTTTATTCACCCTGATTGGCGGCGTTGATGATCTCCACGAAGTCGGGGGCCTTCAGAGAGGCGCCGCCGATGAGACCGCCGTCCACATCAGGCTGGGCCAGCAGCTCCCGGGCGTTCTTGGCGTTCATGGAGCCGCCGTACTGGATGGTGACGGACCGGGCCACCCGGGCGCCGTAGAGCTTGCGGATGATGGCGCGGATGGCCTGGCAGACCTCGCCGGCCTGCTCGGCGGTGGCGGTTTTGCCGGTGCCGATGGCCCACAGGGGCTCGTAGGCGATGACCACGTGGCGCAGCTTGTCGGCGGTCACGCCGGACAGGGCGCACTTGACCTGGTAGGAGATAAGCTCCATGGTCACGCCCAGCTCCCGCTGCTCCAGGCTCTCGCCCACGCAGACGATGGGCCGCAGGCCCACCTCCAGGGCGGCGTGAACCTTCTTGTTGACGGTGGCGTCGGTCTCGTTGTAGTACTGGCGGCGCTCCGAGTGGCCGATGACCACATACTTGACGCCCAGCTCCTTGAGCATCTCAGCGGAGACCTCGCCGGTATAGGCGCCGTTGGCCTCATAGTGGCAGTTCTCCGCGCCGATGGCCACCCGGCAGTCCTTGAACAGCCGGACTGCGGCGGGAATGTTCACGTAGGGGACGCAGAGGACCACGTCGCACCACTTGCCCCGGGGCAGGATGGGCTTGAGCTCCTCGGCAAAGGCGCGGGTCTCGGAGAGGGTCTTGTTCATCTTCCAGTTTCCGGCGATGATGGTTTTGCGATATCTTCTATTCATCGGTATCAGTCTCCTCTTTCTCTGGCGATTATCGGTCCAGCAGGCAGGCCACGCCGGGCAGCTCCTTGCCCTCCAGGAATTCCAGGGAGGCGCCGCCGCCAGTGGAGATGTGGGTCATCCGGTCGGCAAAGCCCAACTGCTCCACCGCCGCGGCAGAGTCGCCGCCGCCCACGATGGTAATGGCGCCGGACTCGGCCAGGGCCTTGGCCATGGCCTTGGTGCCCTCGGCAAAGGCGGGGAACTCAAACACGCCCATGGGGCCGTTCCACACCACGGTGCCCGCGCCCTTCACGGCGGCGGAGAAGGCCTCGATGGTTTTGGGGCCGATGTCCATGCCCATCAGCGCGTCGGGGATGTCGGCCCCCTCCAGCATGGGTTGGGCATCCTTGGAAAACTCGGCGGCGCACAGGTTGTCGGTGGGCAGCAGGAACTTTACGCCCTTGGCCTGGGCCTTGGCGATCATCTCCCGGGCATAGTCCAGCTTATCCTCCTCCAGCAGGGACTTGCCGATGGTGTGCCCCTGGGCCTTGGCGAAGGTGTAGGACATGCCGCCGCCGATGATGATGGCGTCGGCCTTTTCCAGCAGGTTGTTGATGACGTTGATCTTGTCGGAGACCTTGGCCCCGCCCAGCACGGCCACGAAGGGGCGCTGGGGGTTTTCCAGGGCCTTGCCCATGATGTCCAGCTCCTTACCAATGAGGAAGCCGGAGACGGCGGGCAGATAGGCGGCCACGCCGGCGGTGGAGGCGTGGGCGCGATGGACCGTGCCGAAGGCGTCGGAGACATAGACCTGGGCCAGGTCGGCCAGGGCCTTGGCAAAGGCGGGGTCGTTTTTCTCCTCGCCCTTGTCAAAGCGCAGGTTTTCCAGCAGCATGATCTGGCCGGGCTGAAGGGCTGCGGCCTTGGCCTGGGCGTCCGGGCCGATGATGTCCTTGGCGAAGAGGACCTCTCTGCCCAGCAGCTGGCTGAGATGCTGGGCGACCGGGGCCAGGGACAAAGATTCCTTCCACTCCCCCTTGGGCTTGCCCAGGTGGGAGCAGGCGATGACGGCCGCGTTCTGCTCCAGCAGGTAGCGGATGGTGGGCAGGGCGGCCACGATGCGCTTATCGTCGGTGATGGCGCCGGTGGCCTTGTCCTGGGGCACGTTGAAATCGCAGCGGAGCAGGACCTTTTTTCCCGCGACATCGATGTCTTTTACCGTTTTCTTGTTGTAATTCATGGCGAAGCTCCTTTCAAGGATGGATGGTATGGAGGAGAGCAATGGATGGTGAACGCAATGGGGGAGCAGGGGGGCTTCAGCGCCGGATCTGGCCGGACTTCTGCCGGGCCCAGGCGGCGGGGCCGTCAGCGGCCAGGCCGGGAAAGTCCTGCTGGCGCAGGGCCTCGTAGGTCACGGCGGCCACGGTGTTGGCCAGATTGAGGCTGCGGGCCTCCGAGATCATGGGCAGCCGAACACAGCGCTCCGGGTACCGCTCCCGCAGCCACTGAGGCAGTCCGGCGGTCTCCTTGCCGAAAAACAGCCAGCAGCCGTCCCGGTACGGGGCGTCGCAGTAGCGCAGCCGGGCCCGGGTGGTGGTGAGCCACAGGTCGGGGTCGGGGTGCCGGGCGAAGAAGTCGTCCAGACTCTCGTAGACGTGCAGATCCACCAGGGACCAGTAGTCCAGTCCGGCCCGTTTCACGGCCTTATCCGAGATATCGAAGCCCAGGGGCCGGACCAGGTGGAGGGCGCTGCCGGTGGCGGCGCAGGTGCGGGCGATGTTGCCGGTGTTCATGGGAATCTCCGGTTCCACCAAAACGATGTTCAGCATCTTACGAAACCTCCCGGACTTTCGTGCGTAGGTCGAAGCCCCTTTCAGCAGACCCCATTGTAACGCAAAGGTGGCAGAATTACAACACTAAAAAGCATAAATTCTGTATGAAATTTCTTTGTTTTCCACACAGTTGAGCAGAAACGGTGGATTTTAGGAAATGGCTCTTTTCGAATGGGGCCCGATGTGGTATGATGAGACCACTTATAAGGAGCGTGAGAGCCTTGGAAGAGAGCCAATCCTGCCTGCGGGTGGTGGTGAAGGTGGGCACCTCCACCCTGACCCACGACACCGGCAAGCTGAATTTGAAGAACATGGAGCATCTGGCCCGCACCCTGGCCGACCTGGAGGGCATGGGGCATGAGATGATCCTGGTGTCCTCCGGCGCCATCGCCATCGGCAGCACCAAGCTGGGCCAGCGGGAGCGGCCCACCGAGCTGCGGATGAAGCAGGCCGCAGCCGCCGTGGGCCAGTGCACCATGATGCACGTCTACGACAAGCTGTTCGGAGAGTATAACCGGGTGGTAGCCCAGATCCTGCTCACCGGCGAGGACGTGGACGCCCCGGTGCGGGCCGAGCATCTGCACAACACCTTTGAATCCCTGCTGGAGCTGGGGGTCATCCCGGTGGTGAACGAGAACGATTCGGTGTCCTCGGCGGAGATCGAGACAGGGAAGTGCAAGGTGCTGGGCGACAATGACACCCTGTCGGCCATGGTGGCCCGGCTGTGCCGGGCGGACCTGCTGGTCCTACTCAGCGACATCGACGGCCTTTACGACGATGACCCCCACCAAAACCCCGGCGCCCGGCTCATCCACCGGGTGGACCGGGTGACGCCCGAGCTGCGGGCCGTGGCCGGGGGCGCGGGGACTTGGCGCGGCACCGGCGGCATGACCACCAAGCTCAACGCCGCGGAGCTGGCCATGAAGGCCGGCGTAGACATGGTCATCACCAACGGCGCCCGGCCGGAGGACCTGTACGGCATCGTGGCGGGGGAGGACATCGGGACCCGGTTCGTGGCTCAGCCGGAGATCCTGAAGCTGTAACGCAGAGCGGAAAAAAGGAGGGAATGTCCATGACCATTCTGGAGACCCAGGGCCTGGCGGCCCGGCACGCCGAGCGGGTGCTGGCCGTAGCGGGCGCCGCCCAAAAGAACCGGGCGCTGGAAGCCATGGCCCGGGCGCTGAAAGAGCGGGAGAGCGCTATCCTGGCCGAGAACCAGAAGGACCTGGCCGCCGCCCGGGAGAGCGGCATGAAGGCGTCGCTGCTGGATCGGCTGGCCCTCAGCCCCCAGCGCATCGACGGTATTGTGGAGGGGGTGCGGCAGGTGGCCGCGCTGCCCGACCCCATCGGCTGCGTCACCCGGATGGAGAAACGGCCCAACGGCCTGGTGATCGGCAAGCGCCGGGTGCCCCTGGGCGTCATCGGCATCATCTACGAGGCCCGGCCCAACGTCACTGTGGACGCCGCCGCCCTCTGCCTCAAGTCGGGCAACGCCGTCATCCTCCGGGGGGGCAAGGAGGCCTTCCGCTCCAACAGGGCCTTTGTGGCGGTCATGCGGGACGCTCTGGAGGCGGCGGGCCTGCCCCGGGACTGCGTGGCCCTGGTGGAGGACACCAGCCGGGCCAGCGCCCAGGAGCTCATGGGGCTCACCGGCTATCTGGACGTGCTCATCCCCCGGGGGGGCGCGGGCCTCATACGGACGGTGGTGGAAAACGCCAGGGTGCCGGTCATCGAGACCGGCGTGGGGGTGTGCCACGTCTATGTGGACGAGGAGGCCGACCTGGATATGGGGGCCCGGATCATTTACAACGCCAAGACCTCCCGCCCCTCGGTGTGCAACGCGGCCGAATGCCTGCTGGTCCACGCGCAGGCGGCGGAGGCCTTCCTGCCTAAGGCCAAGGCCCTGCTGGATCAGAAAAATGTGGAGCTGCGGGGCTGCCCCAGGACCTGCGCCATTCTGGGGGAGGGCGTCCAGCCCGCCTGTGAGGCGGACTGGGACACCGAGTTTGGCGACTACATCCTGGCCGTGAAGGTGGTGGAGGACGCCGGAGAGGCCATCGACTTCATCAACGCCCACGGTTCCGGCCACTCGGAGGCCATCGTCACAAACAATTATTTCACGGCCCAGCGGTTTTTAGACCAGGTGGACGCAGCGGCGGTCTATGTCAACGCCTCCACCCGATTCACCGACGGCTTTGAATTCGGTCTGGGGGCCGAAATCGGCATCTCCACCCAGAAGATGCACGCCAGGGGCCCCATGGGTCTGGAGGAGCTGACCTCCAGCAAGTACATCGTCTACGGCACCGGACAGGTGCGGGAATAAAAGAACGGGCCCGCCTCTACAAGAGGCGGGCCCAATTGATTTATGATCCAAAGAGCCTGCCGAGCAGGCCCTTTTTCCTGGCTTGGGGCGCGTCCGCGTCGGCCTCCAGCGCCCGCAGGTCCTCCGCGGCGCCGGTGCAGCCCGCCTCCGCCGCCCGGCGGAGCCAGTCTAGGGCCTTCTCCCGGTCCTTGGGCAGAGCGCCGGCGCCGTCCCGGTACCACTGGCCCAGCACATGCATGGCGTCCCCGTCCCCCAGTCCGGCGGCCTTTTGCAGCCAGGTCAGGGCCTCCCGTTCGTCCCGCTGCACCCCGATTCCCGCCCGGAGACAGCGGCTCAGAAGGCCCATAGCCCGGGGAAGGCCCTGCCCGGCGGCTTTTTCCAGCCATTCCACCGCCGTCTCCGGGTCGGGCTCCACGCCGATGCCGGTGAGATAGCAGTAGCCCAGGTTGCATTGGGAGGGGGCGTGGCCCGCCAGGGCTCCCTGGGCGTACCAGTGGACGGCCTCGGCTTTGTCCATGTCCACGCCGGCGCCCAGCTCGTAGCACAACCCCAGATCGCACATAGCCACGGGGTAGCCCTGCTCAGCGGCCCGGCGATAGAGTTCCACCGCCCGGGCCTCGTCCCGCGCTGTGCCGTCGCCGTACTTGCAGCGGTCGCCCAGAATGTCCAGGGCCCGGGGAAAGTCCTGCCCGGCGGCTTTTTCCAGCCATTCCACCGCCTGGCCTGGGTCGGTCTCCACGCCGATGCCGTTGAGGTAGCACACGGCTAGGTTGCACTGGGCGGGGGCGTAGCCCTGCCGGGCGGCCCGGGTGTACCACTCTGCGGCTAGGGCCGGGTCCTGGGGCATCCCCGCGCCGGTTTCATAGCACAGGCCCAGATCACACATGGCGGGCGGATAGCCCAGCCCGGCGGCCGCCTGGAACCACCGGGCGCCCGCTTCGTCATCCCGGGGCAGACCGTTGCCGTTCTGGCAGCAGCGGCCCAGCAGGAGCTGGGCCCGGGGAAAGTCCTGCTCCGCTGCCCGCCGCAGCCAATGCACAGCCTGCTCCGGGGACGGCTCCGTTCCGATGCCCGTGAGGTAACAGTAGCCCAGATTGCACATGGCGGGGACGTAGTCCTGCTCGGCGGCCTGGGCGTAGAGCGCCACGGCCTGGGCTGGATCGGGCTCCACGCCCGTACCCATTTCATAACACAGGCCCAAATCGCACAGAGCGGGAAGATAGCCGGCCTCGACGGCCTGGCGGAAGAGGTCCACGGCCTTGACCACATCCGGTTCCACCCCGTCCCCGTCCCGGTAGCAGCAGCCCAAAATGCTGACGGCCCGGGGAAAGTCCTGGGCAGCGGAGCGCTGGAGCCACTCCACCCCCTGCGCCGGATCGGGCGCCACCCCGATGCCGTTGAGGTAGCACACGGCCAGATTGCACATGGCGGGGGCGTAGTCCTGCTGGGCGGCCCGGCGGTAGAGCTGGACGGCCCGCTCCGGATCGCGTTCCACGCCGGTGCCGCCCTCATAGCAGTTGCCCAAAATGCTGACGGCCCGGGGAAAGTCCTGGGCGGCGGCCCTCTCCAGCCAGGCCGCGGCCTGGACGGGGTCGGCTTCCACGCCGATGCCGTTGAGATAGCACACGGCCAGGTTGCACATGGCGGGGGCATAGTCCTGCTCGGCTGCCTGGAGATAGAGCCCGGCGGCCCGGGCGGGGTCAGGGTCCACGCCGGTACCATTTTCATAGCACAGCCCCAGGTCGCACACCGCGGAGACGTAATCCTGCTCGGCGCACTGCCGGTAGAGCTCCGCCGCCCGGACCTCGTCCATCTCCACCCCTGTGCCGAACTGGTAGCAGCGGGCCAGGGTCTCCATGGCTCGCAGGTCTCCCAGCTCGGCTGCCTGAGAGAGCCAGTGGACGGCCTGGACGGGGTCGGCTTCCACGCCGTCGCCCTCCAGATACCGGAGGGCCAGGTCGTACTGGACGGAGAGCTCCCCCAGCTCGGCCTGCTCCAGCAGGGCCTGAAATTTCTCCCTGGACTTTTGCAGGCCCTCCATCGCCCGCTGGATCAGGTGGGTATTGATAAAGACCACATCCTGCGGATGGTAGGCTTCGCTGGTCGGTTGGATGTCTTGCGCCATGGTGGTATTCCTCGCTTTTCTTCTGGTTGCCCTATACTTTATCAGCACAGCCGTCCCGTGTCAACTTGGGCAGAAAAAAGGAGGGCGGACGCCCTCCTTTCCCGTATCCGATGCGGCGGTTCAGCGCTGGTCGATGGGCACATACGCCTGCCGCTGCCCCACGTAGCAGTAGGCGGGCCGGATGATCTTGCCCATGTTGATGAGCTCCTCGATGCGGTGGGCGCTCCAGCCTGCGATGCGGGCCACGGCAAAGATGGGGGTGTAGAGCTCCAGGGGCAGGTCCAGCATGTGGTAGACAAAGCCGGAATAGAAGTCCACATTGGCGGCCACGCCCTTATAGATCCTGCGCTCGTCCCCGATGACCTGAGGGGCCAGACGCTCCACCCGGGAATAGAGCCCGTACTCCTCAGTACGGCCCTTCTCCCGGGACAGGGTCTCCACAAAGGAGCGCAGGATGTTGGCCCGAGGGTCGGACAGGGAGTAGACCGCGTGGCCCATGCCGTAGATCAGCCCGGCCCGGTCAAAGGCCTCTCCATGGAGGAGGGCTTTCAGGTAGCGCTTGATTTCGTCCTCGTCGTTCCAGTCCTTCACCTGCTGCTTCATATCCTCGAACATGCGGATGACCTTGATGTTGGCGCCGCCGTGCTTGGGGCCCTTGAGAGAGGCCAGGGCGGCAGCCATGCAGGAGTAGGTGTCGGTGCCCGAGGAGGTGACCACGTGGGTGGTGAAAGTGGAGTTATTGCCGCCGCCGTGCTCGGCGTGGAGCATCAGGCAGATGTCCAGAATGTGGGCCTCCCAGAAGGAGTAGGAGGAATCGGCGCGCAGCAGGGAGAGAATGTTCTCGGCAGTGGACAACTCGGGGCTGGGTGCGTGGATATAGAGAGAATTGCCCTCTTTGTAGTTGTATGCCTGGTAGCTGTACACCGAGTAGAGGGGGAAGGTGGCGATGAGCTGCATACACTGTCGCACCACATTGGGCAGGGAGATGTCGTCGGTCTTGTCGTCATAAGAGGCGATGGAGAGGACGCATTTGGCCAGGGAGTTCATCATATCGGCGCTGGGCGCCTTGAGGATCACGTCCCGGACAAAGTTTTTGGGCAGGGTGCGGTAGGAGGCCAACTGGTCCATGAAGTCGTCGAGCTCCCGGCGGGTGGGGAGCTGCCCGAACATGAGCAGGTAGGCCACCTCCTCAAAGCCGAACCGTTTTTCCTGGAGGGAGCAGCGGACCAGGTCCTCAATGCTGTAGCCGCGGTAGAAAAGCTGACCCTCGCAGGGTACCGTTTTGCCGCCCACCACCTGGTTTGAAACGATCTCGGAGACCTCGGTCAGACCGGCTACCACGCCCTTGCCGTTCAGGTCGCGCAGGCCGCGCTTGACGTCGTAGCGCACATAGTCGTCCGGGTCGATACAACTGTTTTGCAGGCTTCTTGCCGCCAGCGCCTCGATAGCAGGCGTCACGTCGGAATAGGAGTAGATGGGGGTGCTGGCCATGGGGATCGCGCTCCTTTCTGATACAGCGCAGCCGGAGGGAGGCCCCCCGGCTGCAGATGGATGTTTCTCAAAAATTACTCTAGCACACAAATGTTACCATTTTATGAATTAATAGAACTTTTGCCTTGCAAAAAGTCCTCCGGCGCCGAAAAGGCCCGAAGGACTTTTTTCTGAAAAACCACTAAAAACGGAATAAAATGCCCACCAGCGCGCCAAAGGCGATGAATAATATGGGGTGGAGCTTTTTCAGCCTGGGGACATTGAGGCCGAGAAAGACCAGGGCGAACAGTGCGATGGACTTCCAGTTGAACAGATGGGTGAAGAGAACGCCCGGCTCGGGAAGGGGCTCCTGCCAGAACAGCAGGCTCACCTTGGCCACCGACAGAAAGCCCGCCGAGGCGATGAGGGCGGTGGAGGCGGGGCGCAGGCCGTAAAAGACGGCGTCCACGGTCCGGCTCTGGCGGAATTTCTGGAGAAAGCGGGCGATGACCAGGATGATGATGATGGAGGGGGTAATCAGTCCCAGAGTGGCGATAACGCAGCCCATCGGCCCGTTGGTCTCAAAGCCCACATAGGTGGCCATGTTTACCCCCATGGGACCGGGAGTAGACTCCGACACGGCCACCATATTGGCCAGTTCGGCCGGGGTAAACCAGCCGGTACGGGTACCCAGGTCGGTGAGAAAGGGGATGGTGGCCAGGCCGCCGCCCACGGAAAACAGACCCACCCGGAAGAACTCGAAATGCAGGCGCAGCAAAATCACTTCCTCCACCCCCTTGCCACCCGGATGCCCAGCCCGGTCAGCCCGGCCAGGACCACCAGCACCACCGGGGAGGTGAAGAAGGTGACCACGGGGTTTTCGAAGGTGAAAAACACCGATGCGGCGGAGAGAAGGAAGACCACGGCGAAAAGAACGGCGGTAGCTGGGTCGACGATGGTGGTCTTGCGCAGCTTGAGGACGCTGGAGAGAATGAGCGCACAGACGGCGGCCCGCACGCCGGCAAAGGCGTGGCCCACCCAGGGATTGTCAGCCACGTGGGAGAGGAAGGCGGCGATGACCCCGATGATGACCAGGCAGGGGAAGATCAGACCCAGGGTGGCCGCGATGCCGCCGGGGACGCCCTTCTCCTTTGCCCCCACAAAGGTGGCGGTGTTGACGGCGATGATGCCGGGGGTGCACTGGCCCACGGCGTAGTAGTCGGCCAGCTCAGACTCGGTGGCCCAGCCCTTGCCGTCCACCACCTCCCGCTGGAGAATGGGGAGCATGGCGTAGCCTCCCCCGAAGGTACACACGCCGACCTTGGCAAAGGTGAGAAACAGATCAAGATAGAGGTTCATCTTACGCCAGCCCTTCCAATTCGTCCAGCCACAAAGAGGCCACCGCATCCGACGGCATGCGCCAGTCGCCCCGGGGGGAGAGCGTGACCGAGCCCACCTTGGGTCCGTCCGGCAGACACGAGCGCTTGAACTGCTGAGCGAAGAAGCGACGGTAGAAGGTCTTCTCCCACCGGAGGATGGTGGCCCGGTCATAGGTCCGACCAAAGGCGTGCTCGGCCAGCCGCAGCACTTTTTTGGGCGGGAAGCCCCAGCGGATGGCGTAATAGAGGAAGAAGTCATGCAGCTCGTAGGGGCCCACCAGGTCCTCGGTCTTCTGGGAAATCTGGCCGTTGACGGCGGGGAGCAGCTCGGGGGAGACGGGGGTGTCCAGGATGTCCGCCAGCACGTGGGAGAGTTCGGGCTCGCTCTCGGCCTTGTCTCCACAGACGTAGCTGACCAGGTGGCGCACCAGGGTCTTGGGGATGGAGGCGTTGACCCCATACATGCTCATGTGGTCCCCGTTGTAGGTGGCCCAGCCCAGGGCCAGCTCGCTGAGGTCGCCGGTGCCCACCACCATGCCGCCCACCTGGTTGGCGATGTCCATGAGCACCTGGGTCCGCTCCCGGGCCTGGCCGTTTTCAAAGGTCACGTCGTGGTCCTCCATGGACTGGCCGATGTCCTTGAAGTGGCGCTTGACCGCCTCGCTGATGTCGATGCGCTTCAGCGTGGCGCCCAGCCGCCCGGCCAGCTCCACGGCGTTGTCCCGGGTGCGGTCGGTGGTGCCGAAGCAGGGCATGGTCACGGCGATGATATCGCTGGCCGGACGGTCCAGCAGCCGCATGGCCACGGCGGTGATGAGCACCGCCAGAGTGGAGTCCAGCCCGCCGGACAGCCCCACCACCACCGCCGCGGCGCGGGTGTGCTCGATGCGCTTTTTCAGCCCCAAGGCGGCGATTTTGAGGATCTCGTCGCACCGCTCGGCCCGGCCCGCCGCATCCTCCGGGACAAAGGGGGTGGGGGAGACGTAGCGGGTCAGGGTGGTGGTGGAGGGCTCCAGCTCCAGGGAGATGGAAGGACAGCGCTCCTGCTCGGCGGGGAGCTGGAAGGTGGTCATCCGGCGGCGCTCGTAGGCCAGTCTGGCCACGTCGATCTCTGAGATGGTGAGCCCGGTGGCAAACCGCCGCTCGGCCAGGAGAGTCCCATTTTCTGCAATGAGATTGTGGCCGGTGAAGACCAGGTCGGTGGTGGACTCCCCCTCCCCGGCGTCGGCATAGACGTAGCCGCAGACCAGCCGGGCGGACTGGCCGGTCACCAGGCTGCGGCGGTAGCCCGCCTTGCCCACGGTCTCGTCGCTGGCCGACAGGTTGAGAATGAGGGTGGCGCCCGAACGGGCCAGAGCGGCGGAGGGGGGCTCCGGGGCCCACAGGTCCTCGCAGAGCTCCACGCCCAGGACCAGGTCGGGGATGCCGTCAAATGCAAAGATTTGGCGGTCGGTGATGGGGACGTAGACCTCCCCCACCCGCACACCGGCGAACCGGCCCGGCTCCCAGGCCGAGAACCACCGCTTCTCGTAAAATTCCCCGTAATTGGGCAAATGGGTCTTGGGGAGGAGGCACTGTACCTCTCCTTTGTGTATAACGGCTGCACAGTTATACAATTTGTTGTTAAAACGCACCGGCATCCCCAGTGCCGTGACCATGTCCAGATTTTTGGTGGCCTCCAGAATGGTGGACAGCCCCTCCTCGGCGCCGCTCAAAAGGGTGTCCTGCAAAAACAGGTCCCCGCAGGTATAGCCGGTCAGGCACAGCTCGGGCAGGCACAGCACCCGCACCCCCTGGGCGGCGGCCTCCCGCATGAGGGTAAAGATCTGCTCGGCGTTATAGCGGCAGTCGGCCACCCGGATCTTGGGCGTGCCGGCGGCGACCTTGACGAATCCATCGCGCATAGATGACGACCTCCTTCGTGTCAGAGGTATTTTACCCCAACGAAGCGGCATTTGCAAGAAAAGGCCTCCGGCGCCGCCCAAATTCTTCTTGACAAATCCGGTTTCCTTGCGTATAATTCCCCTCACCAAGAGGGAGTAGTCGCAAGTTCCTCCATCAACATCACGGCTCCGGCCTGTGGAGGACGCCGATCTCGGTGACAAGACTTTTGAGTATGCGCTTTGCACGGGCGAAACGCATACTCAAAAGTCTTTTTTATTGCCCGATTGGACATGATAGAATGGAAAAGGGAGCGTGTCAGAGTGGAACAGAGCTATTTCGACAAGACGGTCCATCAGACGCTGGAGGACCTGGACAGCCGGCCAGGCGGCCTCTCGGACGCCCAGGCCGCGCAGCGCCTGGAGCGCTACGGCAAAAACGCCCTGGCGGATGGGAAGAAAAAAACCGGGGTACAGGTATTCTTCGAACAGTTCAAGGACCTGCTGGTGGTCATCCTGATGGTGGCTGCCCTGGTCTCCCTGGTTTCCGGCGAGGGGGAGAGTACCGTGGTCATCTTCGCGGTGCTGCTCCTCAACGCCGTGCTGGGCACCGTCCAGCACTTCAAGGCGGAGAAGTCCCTGGAAAGCCTGAAAGCCATGTCCGCCCCCAGCGCCAAGGTGCTGCGGGACGGCGCCCGGACGGTGATCCCCTCGGCCCAGGTGGTCCCCGGCGACATCGTGGAGCTGGAGGCCGGCGACATGGTGGTGGCCGACGGCCGCATTTTGGAGAACTTCTCCCTCAAGGTGAACGAGAGCTCCCTCACCGGCGAGAGCGAGGGGGTGGAAAAGACCGCCGACGTGATCGAGGCGGTCCAGGTGGCCCTGGGCGACCAGAAGAACATGGTGTTCTCCGGGTCCCTGGTGACCTATGGCCGGGCCACAGTGGCGGTGACGGGCACCGGCATGCACACCGAGCTGGGTAAGGTGGCCGCCCTGATGAACCAGACCCAGCAGCGCAAGACCCCTCTCCAGGAGAGCCTGGACCAATTCAGCAAGAAGCTGGCGGCGGTCATCCTGTGCGTCTGCGCGGTGGTGTTCGCCCTGTCCCTGTGGCGGGCCATGCCGGTGCTGGACGCCCTGATGTTCGCCGTGGCCCTGGCGGTGGCCGCCATCCCAGAGGCCCTCAGCTCCATCGTCACCATCGTCCTGGCCCTGGGCACCCAGAAGATGGCCAAGCAGAACGCCATCATCAAGGATCTGAAGGCGGTGGAGAGCCTGGGCGCCGTGTCGGTGATCTGCTCGGACAAGACGGGTACCCTGACCCAGAACAAGATGACCCCCCAGAAAATCTACGCCGACGGCGCCCTGCTGGCGGAGCCGGAGCTGAACTTGGCCAACGACGTGCAGCGGCTGCTGCTGAAGGCCGCTCTGCTGGCCAGCGACGCCACCACCGACGAGGAGAGGGGGACCTCCATTGGGGACCCCACCGAGGTGGCTCTGGTGATGATGGGGGACCGCATCGGCGTGGATGAGGGGGTCTACCGGAGCCAGCACCCCCGGCTGCGGGAGCTGGCCTTCGACTCCGACCGGAAGCTGATGAGCACCCTCCACGTCATCGAAGGGGTCCCCACCCTGTACACCAAGGGGGCCATCGACGTGCTGCTGGACCGCTCTACCCACGTTCTCACCGGGGCGGGGGCGGTGCCGCTGACGCCCGAGTGGAAGGAGCGCATCTCCCGCACCAATATGGAGCTCTCCCTGGAGGGCCTGCGGGTGCTGGCCCTGGCCTATAAGGAGCTGCCGGAGGTCCGGGACCTGACGCTGGACGACGAGCGGGACTTCACCTTTATCGGTCTGGTGTCCATGATCGACCCGCCCCGGCCCGAGGCCGTCCAGGCGGTGGCCGACGCCAAGCGGGGCGGGGTGCGCACCATCATGATCACCGGCGACCACAAGGTGACCGCCTCGGCCATCGCACGGCAGATCGGCATCTTCCGGGAGGGGGATGAGGCGGTGTCCGGCGTGGAGCTGGACGGCATGAGCGACCACGACCTGGACGAGCGGCTGGAGCACATCTCGGTTTACGCCCGGGTGTCGCCGGAGCACAAGATCCGCATCGTCAAGGCCTGGCAGCGCAAGGGAAAGATCGTCTCCATGACCGGCGACGGCGTCAACGACGCCCCCGCCCTCAAGGCCGCCGACATCGGCGTGGCCATGGGCATCACCGGCACGGAGGTCAGTAAGGACGCCGCCTCCATGATCCTGGCCGACGACAACTTCGCCACCATCGTCAAGGCGGTGGTCAACGGCCGGGGCGTCTACACCAACATCAAAAACGCCATCAACTTCCTGCTGTCGGGCAATATGGCGGGTATCCTGTGCGTGTTCCTCGCCTCGGTGCTGGGTCTGCCCATGCCCTTCGCGCCGGTCCATCTGCTGTTCATCAACCTGCTGACCGACTCCCTGCCCGCCATCGCCGTGGGCGTGGAGCCCGCCCGCAAGGGCCTGCTGGACCAGAAGCCCCGCAACCCCAAGGAGCCCATCCTCAACAAGAGCCTGATGCTGCGCATCCTGGCCTTCGGCGCGGTCATCGCCGCCGCCACCATGACCGCCTTCTTCGTGGGACTGAACGCCGGAGGAGCCGCCCTGGCCAGCACCATGGCCTTCGCCACCCTGACCCTGGCCCGCCTGTTCCACGGCTTCAACTGCCGGGGACGGGAGTCGGTGTTCCGGCTGGGCCTGACCACCAACAGGGCCAGCCTGGCGGCCTTCGGCGCGGGGGTGCTGCTGCTGGCCGCCGTCCTCTTTCTCCCCGGCCTCAGCGGCCTGTTTCAGGTGGCCCATATGACGGCAGGCCAGTACGGTCTGATCGTGCTGCTGGCCTTCCTGCCCACGGCGGCCATCCAGATCTACAAGGTCCTCTGCGACCGGCGCAAGTAAAAGACC
Organism: Intestinimonas sp. UBA1698; assembly: GCF_002320075.1. NCBI lineage: Bacteria > Bacillati > Bacillota > Clostridia > Eubacteriales > Intestinimonas > Intestinimonas sp. UBA1698. The sequence continues at coordinate 15,136 of NZ_DCJO01000028.1, forward strand.
AGCCGGCCCCGCGGCACATTGCCGCGGGGCCGGCTGCTGCGTTCAGGGGGAGGGAGGGTCCGGCTCTTCCGCGGGCAAGAAGAACCGACGCAGGGCGAACAGGGCGGACATGACGGTCAGCATCAGCACCACACCGGCGATCAGCAGCGCCGTCAGGGAGGCCGACAGAGCACTGCCGGGGAGGGTCACGCCGGAGCCGTAGCCCGCCAGGTAGAGGTAGACCGCCATAAAGGTGTTCAGCAGGGCCTGAGCGGTACGCAGCCGCAGAAGGCGGCGGGACAGGTCCTCCCCGCCGTATCGGGCGGCCAGATGGGCCAGGTTGGTGAGGAGCTGAAAATAGAAATAGAGGGAGAGCGCCGCGAAGAGCAGGTCCAGCGGGTAGAGGGAGAGGGTAAGCCCGAAGAGCTGGGCCAGCCACCCGGCCCCCTCCCACAGGCCCAGCAGGATGCAGAAGGGCTTGAGCAGAGGCAGCTCCCGTTCCTCCTCCGCCAACAGGTCCAGGGCCCCATAAATCAGTGCAAAGGCCATCCAGTCGGGCAGGATGTTCAGGGACCCCAGGTTGAGGTTGAAAAAGGCGAACAGATAGGACCAGGCGATGCGGGACACCCCGCGGTAGAGAACGTTTTGCTCCGGATTCATGCCGCGCCTCCTTCCCGGGGGGTGAGGGTGAGGGTCTCCGTCTCCCCGTTGACGCTGAGCTCCAGCCGATAGGCGGCAGGATAGACCGGGGCCTCATTGGGGTCGCCGTCCAAGCCGCTGCCGCCCCCGCTGAACAGGCTGCCGTCCCACGGCTCCTCCAGCCCGCCGGGCTGCTTACAGCCCCAGAAGGCCCCGCTACTGCTGCTGCCGCCGCTGTTGCCCAGCGCTGCGTAGCCCAGGTCCGGGTGATGGCCGGCGGCGTCCATGGGGGCGGCGGACCACCGCACCGTGTGGATGCTCCCGAGCTCCTCCTCAGAGCCCAGGAAGGTTCCGGTGAAGGAGTCCCCCTGCCGGGCCTCGCTGAATACGGCCCGGGGCTTGGGCTTGGTGTCGAAGAAGAAGGCGGGGCCGGAAAACCAGGACATGCTATCCTCGGTCTTGGTCGCGTTGTCCACCATGTGGACGGTCTGGTAGCGCAGCTCCAGCCGGTAGAGTTCGGTCTCGGCGGTATAGACCACCGCCGGAGGGAGAGCCTCGTCCCCCCAGGTCAATCCGTCCTCATGGCCCCGGCCAATGCTCTGGCATTTGACCTGCCGGAAGTCCTCCGCGGGCTCCACCACCCAGCCGGCCTCCGACGCCCAGACCCGGACGGTCTGGACCGCCGTCCACAGCCAGTTGGACTCCTCGCTGTAGGCGTCCTCCACGCCATAGACACGCTGGAGGGGAAAGACCATCAGGGCGGTATAGGCCCCCTTCCCAGCCGGGGTCAGGTTATAGATATAGTAGCCCGCCTGTACGTTGGGGTAGCCCGGCAGGCCGCTCTCCCAGCGCTCGTGCACCCAGTGGTCCGGGCCGCTGGCCGCGGCCTCCATCTCCGCCGCCAGGGCGGGGTGCTGCTCCAGTGGGGCGCACAGGGCCCGGTAGATGCCGTTGTAGTCCAGCACCGCCTTGCCATAGGCGTCCAGCGCCCCGGCGGGGGTGGTGCATCGGGTGAGGCGGGCGGAGGCCATGGCGGTGAGAAAGGCCTCCTGATCACTGTGGCCAAGGCCGTCGGCCTTGGCCAGCGTCTGGGTGGTCCCCAGGGCGAGAGGCAGGGCCAGAATCACCGCCACACATACCGAGGTCAGGGCCATCCCCGCCGGATACCGCTTGAACCGGGCGATGGAGGCGATGCGGCGCTTGATGTTCTGCCCGCCGTTGGCCATGGAGGAGGTGCCGGGCGCCCGGGCGTATTTCTCGTCGGCCATGGACAGGAGGATGCGCCCGTAGTCCCGCCGGTCCTCCCCCTCCAGCCGCTCCAGCACCCGCTGATCGCAGAGGGCCTCCAGGTCGTTCTGCACCTGGTCGAAGGCATACCAAAGCAGGGGGGTGCACCAGTGAACGCACCGGAACAGGCACACCAGCAGCCCCCAGCCCACGTCGCCATAGGTCCGGTGGAGCAGCTCGTGGAGGAGCACCTTTTCGTCGGTCTCCCGCCCGGCGGGCAGGGCCAGCACCGGGGCGAAGAACCCGCAGACGAAGGCGGAGGACAGCCCCTCCACCTCGACGGCCCGGCAGACGGGCAGGTCGTACCGCTCCGCCACCCGGCGGAGCGGGGCGTCATCGGCGGGGGTCCCCCGGCGGAGGGCCAGCCGCAGCCGCAGGTAGGTGAGGGCGTACCAGGCCAGCAGCGCCACTACCCCCGCCATGTAGAGAAGATAGAGCGCATCGAACACCCCCCGGGGTCCGCCCAGCCTGCCGGGCAGGGGGATGGGGGCGGTCACCCGGATGAGGTCATAGTCCCCGGTGAAGGCGGTCTTGGCGGTCTCCACCAGCAGGGGCCAGTTAAACAGCACATACCGGCCGCCCCGCCCGGCGGGAAGAAGCAGGGTCAGGCCCAGCAGAGCCCAGACGCCGCACTGCCACCGGGGCGAGAGCTTGTCGCGGAACAGAGCCTTGATCAGCAGCAGGGCCGCCGCCGCGCCGGAGGCCGTCAGGGTCTGGAGCAAAAAGGACCAGAAATCGGTCATGTCGTCACCTCGTTGTCACAAAGTCCGCTGAGTGTCGTCTCCGCCTGCGGCGAAAACGGCGCCCGGCCCTACACCTCCATCTCGTCCAGCAGCCGGCGCAGCTCATCCCGCTCCTGGGCCGTGAGGGTCTCCTCCTTCAAAAAGGCGGCCACCATCTGCCCGGCGGAGCCGCGGTATACCCGGTTCAGCAGGCCCCGGCGCTCGGCGGCGGCGCAGTCGGAGCGCGCCACCGCTGGGCGGTAGAGGTGGGGAACGCGCTGCTTGTCGATGGTCACCAGGCCCTTACCCTCCATCCGGGTGAGGTAGGTGAACACGGTGTTCCGGCTCCACCCGGTGCCGGGCCGCAGGGCCTCCACCACCGGGCCCAGGGCCAGCCCCTCCCCCTGCCACAGAACCTCCAGCACCTTCCATTCACGGTCCGACAGCCGCATAAAAACGCCTCCTACAGGTGTAGTATCCGTTAGTGATACTACACCTGTAGGAGGCGCCTGTCAAGAGGAATCAACCGGCGAGTTCCAGGGCGGTTTTGCACAGCAGCAGGCCCAACACCACGAAGAACATGGGCCGGATGGCCTTGGCTCCCTTTTTCAGGGCCAGGCCGGAGCCTGTATAGTGGCCCAAAAGGCCGCAGACGGCGGCGGGGACGCCCAGGGCCCAGACGATCTCACCGGCCAGGGCAAAGGTGACGAAGGCGGCCAGATTGGAGCAGAAGTTGACCACCTTGGCGTTGCCGGAGGCGGTGACCAGGTCGAAGCGGCACAGGGCGGTGAAGGCCAGGATGACGAAGGTTCCGGCGCCGGGACCGAAGAAGCCGTCGTACAGGCCCAGTACCAGGCCGATGAGCCCGGACAGGAGCATCAATAGGGGGCCGGACAGGGCGTCGGCCTTGTTTTCCAGCCCAAAGTCCCGCTTGAACAGGAGAAAGACGGCCAGAACAGGGAGGGCAGCCACCAGAAAGTAGTGGAGGAAGGTGTCTGGAACCAGCAGGCACAGCCGGGCGCCCAGCACCGAGCCCAGGAGGGCGGTGGCGGCGGAGACGGCGGCGGGGCCCAGGCGGACCCGTCCGTTTTTCAGGAACCGGAGGGTGGACAGCCCCGTGCCGAAGACGGAGCCGCACTTGTTGGTAGCGGTGGCGGCGTGGGGCGGCAGTCCGGCCAGCAGATAGGCGGGCAGGGAGATGAGCCCGCCGCCGCCGGCCACTGCGTCCACCAGTCCGGACAAAAAGACCAGCGGGCAGACGATTAGCAGAGTGGTCCAGGTGACTTCCATACTATGACCTCACAGTGGGCAGACATTTTATTGCCCGCCGGACGACTTGACCGTTGTATGGCGGGCAGAATTATGATAAACTATTTCAGTTGGATTGCCAAGAACCAGTTTTGCATATATCTATAACAGAAACAGAGAGGATGGGAGGGGCGCAGTCCAAGGATGGGCGCGCCCGCCGAGGAATGGACAGGCCCGGATTTGACAACGGCAGGTATTTGGAGATGCAGTCGGCCCGCATCGCGGAGCGGATCGCCCAGTTCGGAAACAAGCTGTACCTGGAGTTCGGCGGCAAGCTGTTCGACGACTTTCACGCCTCCCGGGTGCTGCCCGGCTTCGAACCGGACAGCAAGATCCGGATGCTGGCCCAGCTCAAGGACCGGGCGGAGATCGTCATCGCCATCTGCGCCAGCGACATCGAGAAGAACAAGGTGCGGGGGGATCTGGGGATCACCTACGACGTGGATGTGCTGCGTCTGATCGACGCCTTCCGGACCCAGGGGCTGTACGTGGGGGGCGTGGTGGTCACCCAGTACGACCGTCAGCCCGCCGCCGACGCCTTCCGCCGCCGACTGGAGGGGCTGGGCATCCGGGTCTACCTCCACTACCCCATTGCGGGCTATCCTCGAAACATCCCTCTCATCGTCAGCGACGAGGGCTACGGGAAGAACGAGTACGTGGAGACTACCCGCCCCCTGGTGGTGGTCACCGCCCCCGGCCCCGGCAGCGGCAAGATGGCGGTGTGCCTCAGCCAGCTCTACCACGAGTATAAGCGGGGGGTGAAGGCGGGCTACGCCAAGTTCGAGACCTTCCCCATCTGGAACCTGCCCCTCCAGCACCCGGTGAACCTGGCCTATGAGGCGGCCACCGCCGACCTCAACGACGTCAACATGATCGACCCCTTCCACCTCCAGGCCTACGGCGAGACCACGGTGAACTACAACCGGGACGTGGAGATCTTCCCGGTGCTCAACGCCATCCTGGACAAGATTACCGGGGAGAGCCCCTACAAATCCCCCACCGACATGGGGGTGAACATGGCGGGCTACTGCATCACCGACGACGAAGCGGTGTGCGCCGCCGCCCGGCAGGAGATCATCCGGCGGTACTACGACGCCCTGTGCGACCGCCGCCAGGGCGCGGGGGGGGACGAGATTCTCTACAAGCTGGAGCTGCTGATGCAGCAGGCCAAGGTGAGTCCCGAGCTGCGGCCGGTGGTGGCCGCCGCCCTGAAGGTGGCCGAGGAGACGGGCAACCCGGCCTCCGCCATTGAGCTGCCCGGCGGCGAGGTGGTGACCGGCAAGACCACCGACCTGATGGGGGCCTCCTCCGCCACCCTGCTCAACGCCCTCAAGCGGCTGGCGGGCATCGGGCACGAGCACCACCTCATCTCCCGGGAGGCCATCGAGCCCATCCAGACCGTCAAGGTGCGGCATCTGGGCAGCAGCAACCCCCGGCTCCACTCCGATGAGACCCTCATCGCCCTGGCCATCAGCGCCACCACCAACCCCCTGGCGGCCAAGGCCCTGGCCCACCTGGACCAGCTCCGCTCCTGCGAGGCCCACTCCTCCGTCATCCTCTCCCCGGCGGACTCGGTGACCTATAAAAAGCTGGGGATGCGCCTGACCTGCGAGCCCACCTACGAGACCAACAAGCTCTATCACAAATAGAACGCAAAAACACGCCGGCACGAAAGTGCCGGCGCGTTTTGCTACCGTTGGCGGAGAAGCTCCTTGCGGACCACCCGGGCGATGAGCTCCTGCCCCTCGGGGGAGCGGAGGGTGTCCAGCACCGTGGCGTGCAGCAGCTCCTGAAACTGCTTGCTGGAGAGGAAGGAGTCGAACAGGGTGCCCTGTCCCGTGCCGGCGCTCTGTCCGGTGGGCGGGACGGACTTCCGGGGTGCGGCGGGAGCGGGAACGTGACCCGGTCCGTCGTCGGCATAAGCGGCGTCCATCCAGCTTTCCATGCGGGTGCGGTCGCTGCTCTCCCCCCGGAGGTAGAACAGGGACACGCCGAAATACTCCGCCAGCTTGTCCTGCTGGTCCTTTGTGGGCGTCTGGCGGCCGGTTTCAAATTTTTCCACCGCGTTTTTGGAAAAACCCAGGGCGGCGGAGAGGGCGGGGCGGCTCAGGTTCCGCTCGGTGCGGAGGGCCTCGATCCTCTGGGCCAGTGTGACCATAGGAATGACCTCCTTTGTAAAGGGTGATGCGATATCAGTATATCATAAAAACGGCGCCTGTGGAGCAAAAAGTATAGCACGGTAAAATAGCGGTATTTTGTGCAGGCTGCGGGGTGGTTTCCCGCGATTTTCTCTTGACGGGAGGGGTGGGGAACGGTAGAATAAATAGGATTTTTATGGAACAAAAAGGCAGGGGCAACGGCGTCCCGGGACGATGGCGTCCCATCAGGGAAGGATGGGAGGAAACAATATGACGGTCAAGTACATTTTTGTCACCGGCGGTGTGGTATCGGGACTGGGCAAGGGCATCACGGCGGCATCTCTGGGGCGGCTGCTGAAGCAGCGGGGCCTGCGGGTGAAGGTACAGAAGCTGGACCCGTATCTCAACGTGGACCCCGGCACCATGAGCCCGTATCAGCACGGGGAGGTCTTTGTCACCGACGACGGGGCGGAGACCGATCTGGACCTGGGGCATTACGAGCGGTTCATCGACGAGAACCTCACCTTCAACTCCTCGGTTTCCTCGGGCAAGGTCTACTGGAATGTGCTCAACCGGGAACGGGCGGGGGACTATCTGGGCGGCACCGTGCAGATCATTCCCCACATCACCGGGGAGATCAAGCGGAACATCTACTCGCTGGATACGCCGGACACCGATGTGGCCATCGTGGAGATCGGCGGCACGGTGGGCGACATCGAAAGTCAGCCCTTTCTGGAGTCCATCCGGCAGGTGGCGGCCGAGCGCGGACGCCAGAACGTGATGTTCATCCACGTCTCCCTCATCGTCTCCATCCCCGGCAGCGGGGAGCTCAAGAGCAAGCCCACCCAGCACTCGGCCAAGGAGCTGCTGAGTCTGGGCATTCAGCCCGATGTCATCATGTGCCGCTGCGACGCGCCCATCCCCGACGAGATCCTGGAGAAGATCTCCCTGTTCTGCAACATCCCCCGGGAAAACGCCATCCCCAACCTGACGGCTGACCTGCTGTATGACGTGCCCCTGATGCTGGAGCGGGAGGGGCTGGCCGACGTGGTGGTCCGGCGTCTGGGCCTCATCTGCCACGCCCCGGACCTGACCGAGTGGGCCACCATGGTCCACCGGGCCAAGCACCCCAAGGGCACGGTGAGGATCGCCCTGGTGGGCAAATATGTGGCCCTCCACGACGCCTATCTCTCGGTGGTGGAGGCCCTGACTCACGGCGGCATCGAGAACGACGTGAAGGTGGAGGTCCAGTGGGTGGACTCTGAGACCGTCACCGACGAAAACGCCGTCCGGGTCCTGGCGGAGGCCGATGGAGTGCTGGTGCCCGGCGGCTTTGGCGACCGGGGCATTGAGGGTAAGATCTCCGCGGTCCGCTACGCCCGGGAGCATAAGGTGCCCTTCCTGGGCATCTGTCTGGGGATGCAGATGGCGGTGGTGGAGTATGCCCGGCACGTCTGCGGCTGGGCGGACGCCCACTCCAGCGAGCTGGACCCCGCCACCGCCCACCCGGTCATCGATCTGATGCCCGATCAGCGCGGCGTCACCGCCAAGGGCGGCACCATGCGTCTGGGCTCCTATCCCTGCCGGGTCACCTCCCGGGAGACGCGGACCTACCAGGCCTACGGCTGCGACCAGATTGCCGAGCGACACCGCCACCGCTACGAGTTCAACAACGACTACCGGCAGGACCTGACGGGGGCGGGACTGGTGCTGGCCGGGCTGTCCCCGGACGAGCGGCTGGTGGAGATCGTGGAACTGGAGGACCACCCCTGGTTCGTGGGGGTCCAGTTCCACCCGGAGCTGAAGAGCCGCCCCAACAAGGCCCATCCTCTGTTCCGGGACTTTATCGCGGCGGCCAAGGCCGGGCAGCGCGCCGAAGCAGAATAGACGAAAGAGGTCCCTCCCCGGCGGTTTACACCGCTGGGGAGGGACCTGCCTGGTTTTAGCGGGCCAAAAAATCCTCCAGCACGGCCTGGAGCTGGGCCAGAGTCAGGGTGCCGCCGGGGTCCAGGCGGCCGCCCTCGGACCAGTTCAGCACGCCGGCGTCGCAGGCCCAGTAGAGGGAGTCGTCCGCCCAGGGAGAGATGTCGGCGTAGTCGTTGCACTCCGCGGCACCGGCGGGGAGAAAGGTGTCCCGGCCCAGGATGCGGGCGTACCGCCGGAGGGCCACTGCCAGCTCCTCCCGGGTCAACGGCCGGTCCGGAGAAAAGCGGCCGTCGCCCGTGCCCAGCAGCAGCCCGGCCTCACGGCACCAGGCCGCGGCGGTGGCGCCGTCGTCGTTCCGCGCTACATCCGAGAAGGCGCCGCCGGCCGCGAAGGGGACGGCACCGGCGCTCTCCCACAGCAGGACGGCCAGGTCCATACGCGCGGCGGGTGGCGCCGCCGCCACCACGGCCGGATTGAGGAAGAGCAGCAGGACAAGGACCAAAAGCGCGGCGGCTGTGCGCATGAGTATCCCTCCTTTTACAGAGAAGATACCATACTTGGCGCAATAAGGCCGTCGAATCGGCCCGCCGATTGTTACCGATCGGACACCTCAAAAGCCGGATGGTTGGAGGTGCCATCCGGTTCAGAGCAGAACAAGAGGTCCCACCCCCAGGTGGGACCTCTTGTTTATTGGACGCGGTTGTTCAGGGCCTCTCCCTGTGCATAGCGCCGCAGATTTTCCACGGCAATGTCCACGATGCGCGCCAGGGTGACATCTAGGTGGAAGCCGCCGGCGCAGTGTGGGGTGAGGATCAGATTTTCCACATCCCAGAGAGGGTGATCAGGGGGCAGGGGCTCCGGCTCAGTAACGTCCAGCGCGGCGCCCCACAGGTGGCCGGAGCGGAGAACTTCCTCCAGGGGGATCAGATCCACGGCGGAGCCCCGCCCGGCATTGAGCAGGATGGAGCCCGGCTTCATGGACTCCAGGCGCTTTTCGTCCAGGATGTGGACGGTTTCCGGCGTGTGGGGGAGGACGAAGGCCGCCACGTCGGCCTGGGGCAGCCACCGGTCCAGCTCGGAGATGGGGTGAAGAGCGTCGAAGGCGGCGGGGACCGGACCGACGGTACGCTTGAGCCCCACGGTCCGGGCGCCCACGGCCTTGCACAGCCCGGCGAAGGCGGTGCCGATGTCGCCGGCCCCCACCACCAGCACCAGCGCGTTCCGCAGGCTCTTCACCGTTCCGCGGTCGGTCCAGTGGTGGTTCCGCTGCTCGTCCCGGTACTGGGGCAGCTTTTTGCAAAGGGCCAGCAGGCAGGCGAACAGGTGCTCCGACACCGCGGGACCGTAGGCCCCGGCGGCGGAGGTGAGCATGCAGCCCTCAGGCAGCATCCCGGGGCGCTGATAGACGTCGGTGCCCGCGCTCCAGGTCTGGAGCCATTTCAGGCCCGGGGCATGGGACAGATGGGCGCGGGTGGGGCAGCCGATCACCACGGTGGCGCCGTCAAAGCCGGCGGGGTCTCCCTCCCGCAGGGTGCCGCCGTTGATGTCCATCCGGGGAAGGAAGCGGTGCTCCGCCTGGGGGGCGGCCGCGCGGAAGCGCTCCTGCTGGGCGGGGGTCAGCGGGAGCAGATTGACAACGATTTCGGACATGGGTCAGAAGCTCCTTTCCGCGGCCTGGCCGTCCTCGGGGGGCTGGGCGGCCGGGGCCTCCTGGCCGGGGACGGAGGAAAAATTCTGCCGGGAGTCGGCCTTGGCGGCCTGCTGGGCGATGAGCTGCTCTTCCCGGGCGGCGTCCTCTTTTTGCTGGCGCTCCAGACGGGCCTGCTCCTTCCGGCGTCGGCGTCGGAAAGCCTTCCACTCCAGCACGCCGCCCAGCACGGCAAAGAGCAGGATGAGGCCAAAGGTGCAGATGAGCCCGGCGGTGGGGGCAAAGTCCCCCTCCAGGCCGCCCACAAAGTTACCGGACAGCCAGCCCAGCACGCAGCCCACGTAAAAGAACAGGGCAAACAGTTTTCGGCGGAAGAGCAGGGCCAGGGCGCCCAGAGCCCCCAGCACAGCGTAGACAGCGGCGATCTGGGCGGTGACGAAAACCCCCGCGGTCATGTAATAGGCGGCGCAGGCCGCCACCAGAAACACGATAAAGGCGGCCACGCCGGTCAGAAGGGTAGCGCTGCTGAAGGATTTCTTTTTCATCTTCAAGCCCTCTTTCAAAAAACCCCCTCCGCGTCAGCGGCGGGGGTTTTCCAGGAATCAGTTCATTTGCTTGCGGCGGGAAATGTTCAGGGTGCCGTCGGCCATGTCGCCCACCCACTCCAGGCTCTTGCCGGTGCCGTAGGCCACGCAGGAGATGGCGTCGTCGGCCACATGGGTCTCGATGCCGGTGTGGGACTCGATGAGCTTGTCGAAGCCCCAGACCAGGCTGCCGCCGCCGGTCATTACGATGCCGTTGGTGGAGATATCGGCCACCAGCTCGGGGGGCGTGCGCTCCAGCACGCCGTGGATGGCCTCCAGAATGCGGGTGGAGACCTCCTCAAAGGCCTCGATCATCTCGCTGGAGGACACGGAGAACACCCGGGGCAGGCCGGTCATCAGGCAGCGGCCCTTGATCTCCACGGTCTGCTCCTCCGGGCGGGGGAAGACGCAGCCGATCTGCATTTTCAGCTCCTCGGCGGTGCGCTCACCGATCAGTACATTGTGCTTGCGCCGTATGTACTTCACGATGGCCTCGTCGAACTGGTCGCCGGCGATCTTGATGGAGGTGGACTCCACGATGCCGCTGAGGGAGATGACGGCGATGTCGGTGGTGCCGCCGCCGATGTCCACCACCATGTGGCCGTCAGGCTGGGTGATGTCTATGCCCGCGCCGATGGCGGCGGCCAGAGGCTCCTCAATGAGGTAAACCTTCCGGGCGCCGGCCTGGACGCCGGCGTCGATGACGGCGCGCTCCTCCACCTCGGTGATGCCGGAAGGCACGCAGATGACCACCCGGGGCTTGAACAGCCGGAAGGAGGTCACCTTGCGGATGAATTCCCGCAGCATCCGCTCGGTCATGTCGTAGTCGGAGATGACGCCCTCCCGCAGGGGCCGGATGGCCACAATATTGCCGGGCGTGCGGCCCAGCATCTTCTGGGCGTCGGTGCCCACCTTCAGCAGCTTGCCGGTGTTCTTGTCGATGGCCACCACCGAGGGCTCCCGCAGCACCACGCCCTTGCCCTTGATGTATACAAGGATGGAGGCGGTGCCAAGGTCGATTCCAATATCTTTACTGAACATACCTGCACCTCGAAATCTGTTTAGCTTTTCCTTTATTTTAGCCCAGAAACCCATGGTTAATCCCCTTTGCATGAGCCATTATCCGTATCGCCAGAGCTATCCTCCCTATTATATCGGGTGTCCCGGCGCATTTCAACCATATTTTCAAAAAGAAGACACGTCCGCGGGCGTTTCGTCAGCAGGAGCGCCGGGACCGGGCCAGGGCGGCGCAGACCACGTCGGTGGCTCCGGCGGTGCGGAGCACCCGGGCGCACTCGGACAGGGTGGAGCCGGTGGTGACGATATCGTCGATGAGCAGGACGCGCCTGCCCTCCACCAGCGCGGGATCGGTGACCTGATAGGCGCTGAGCACGTTGGCCCGGCGGGAGGCGTCGTTTTTCCCCAGGCCGGACTGGGCCTCGGTGTCCCGCACCTTACACAGGGTCTCGGCCGCCACGTCGTCCAGCGCCAGCGCCGCCGCCGAGGCCAGCAGCATGGCCTGGTCATAGCCCCGCTGGCGCAGCCGCGCCCGGGACAGGGGGACCCAGGTGATGAGGTCGTACCGTCCGGCCAGGTGGTCCTGGACGCACTGGGCCACCAGGCGGCCGTAGGTCCGGCTGTAGCCCCGGACCCCCTTAAATTTATAGCGGTGGAAGGAGGCGCGGACCTGGTCCTGATACCACAGCGGGGAGGCGCACAGGGAGAAGAACTCCCCTGTCTGCTCCGCCTCGGCCCCCAGGGCCCAGGGCAGCTCCTGCTGGCAGCGGGGGCAGATGCCCTCCTCCCCGCGGTGGAGCAGTCTGCGACAAAACACGCACCGGGGCGGGAAGAGAAGGTCCAGCAGCGCGCCCAGCGGCCGGCTCATGATGGGTCCTCCGTCTGGATGGGGCCGTGCTCCTGCTCAAAGGTCCGCACACAAGTGGTGATGAGATGGAGTATTTGCCTGCTCATAGAGCGCCCATCGTATTCGGCAATATACTTCAGCTTGTCGTGAAGCTCGGCATCCATGCGGATGCTTAGATGTTTGCGCTCCTCCATATACTTCGCCTCCTCATATCCGGGTTAAACAAAGCATATCTTTTGCAGTGAAAATAAGATTATTGTTAGTGTATTTTTACGGCTTAAAATTTATGTAAGGACGATGGTGGGCGCTCCCGATGAGGCATTTTATCCCCGCCTACATGACAGGAGAAGGGCCGCGCCGGTCCGGCGCGGCCCCCGGTCAGTTGAACTTGTAAATCTTCCGGGCCAGCCGGTACAGGGATACCGACAGCTTCCGGCCCTGATAGCCGGGAAAGTTGCTGACGATGGAGAAGGAGCGATACTTCATCCGGTGGAACAGCCGGGGGGAGGCCGTGCGCAGATACTCCCACAGCTCGGTCTTTTTCCCCAGGGCTGCGGGGGAACCGTCGATGATGAGGAAGATGGAGGAGATGGTCATCATCATGGCCAGGTAGTTGAACATATAGTGCCCCAGCCGCCGGTGCTGGGCGGAGATCTGGGTCAGGTCGTGGCTGCCGATCATGAGGCGGGTCACCCGGAGCTGCTGGTCCACCCGCTTAACCATGACCTGCTCGTTGACGCTCTGGTCGGCCCGGCCGATGAAGTAGCGGTAGAAGTCCAGGTTCATGTAGTACAGAGTCTTGACGTAGGGCAGGGGCTGGTAGACAAAGATGTTGTCCACATAGAAGGTGTGCTTGGGCAGCTCCAGCCCGCACTGGCGCAGCAGCTCGGTGCGGTAGAACACCGAGTGCATCAGCAGATACTGGGAGGGGCGGAACCGGTCGATTTCGTCCCAGGTAAACACCCGTCCCTGGGGGAACACGTTGGTATACCGCATGACCTTTTGGGTGTGGTCCTCCACGTGCTCGTACACATAGTTGCACACCAAAAGGTCCACCGGCTCCGGCATCTGAGAGAACTCCCGCAGCTTGTCCACCACCTGGCGCAGAGCGTCCACGTCGGCCCAGTCGTCGGAGTCCACCACCTTGTAGTAGAGCCCCTGGGCGTGGCGCAGGCCCTGATTCACCCCCTCGCCGTGGCCGCCGTTCTCCTGGTGGATGACCCGGACGATATCGGGGTACTGCTGGGCATAGCGGTCGGCGATGGCGCCGGTGTTGTCCCTGGAGCCGTCGTCCACCAGGATGATTTCCACCTCGTCGCCTCCCTCCAGGAGGGTGTGGATGCAGTGCTCCATGTAGTCCTGCGAGTTGTAGCAGGGGACCGCGAATGTCAGAAGTTTCACAAAAACCGCTCCTATGACTTGGTCAGGAGGCTGTCGCAGAGCTCCAGGGTCCGCCCCGCGATGGCGTCCATGTTGTAATATTTATATTCGGCCAGACGGCCCAGCAGATGGAGGTTGGGGTACTCCGATGCCAGGGCCGCGTACTTGGCATAGAGGGCGTTGTTCTCCGGGTTGATGATGGAGTAGTAGGGGGTCTCGCCAGGGGCCCCGGTGTAGGCACGGGAGTACTCCTTCATGATGGTGGTAAGGCCGGGCAGATCCTGGCCGGTGAGGTGCTTGAACTCGGTGATGCGGGTGTAGTCCCGGTCCACTGTGTAGTTTACCGTACCGTGAGTCTGGTAGAACTGCTTCTCGTAGGTCTCAAACCGGAAGTCCAGGGTGCGGTAGGGAAGCTGCCCAAACCGGAAGCCGAAGAGCTCGTCGGCCTGTCCGGTGAAGATGACCGCGCCGGTAAAGGGCGCGCCGTCCAGGGTGACTGTTCCGCCCTCCAGCTTCACCCGGTCGCGGGCCTCCACGCCCAGCTCCACGGTGATGTTGGGGTGGTCCAGGATTTTTTGGAACATGGGCGTGTAGCCCTCCAAGGGCATCCCCTGGTAGGCGTCCTGGAAGTACCGGTCGTCCCGTGAGAGGCGCACCGGCACACGGGCGGTGGTGGCCGGGTCGATCTCCTCGGGGGTCTGGCCCCACTGCTTCATGGTGTAGTGGACGAAGACGTGCTCGTACACGTATTCCGCAATGGCGGCGATCTCCGGGTCGGGGTTCTGCCGCAGCTCCAGAATCGTCACCTGGCTCTGGGCGGGGTAGGCGTCCAGAAGCTTCTGCCCCAGCCGTTTGCCATCCTGGGCGCCGAAGGCATTTTCCAGGGAATCCAGGTTGAAGGGCACCGGAAAGCAAAAGCGGCCGTCGGACTTCTTGCGGGCCGGGACCACCTCCGGGTTGTCCCGGGGCAGATTCGCGATGACCCGGTGCTGATAACGCCGCCAGCCGGTGAACCGGGAGAGCCAGTCGAAGACCCGTTTGTTGGAGGTATGGAAGATATGGGGGCCGTATTGATGAATGAGCACGCCGTGGGCGTCGGGGCAGTCGTAGGCGTTGCCGCCGATGTGGTCCCGGCGCTCCAGCACCAGCACCCGCCGGCCGCCCCGCTCGGCCAGCTCCCGGGCCGCCACGGCCCCGGCGTAACCCGCACCGATGATCAGACAGTCAAAGGAATTCTCCATCCGATTCACACCTTTTTCAGGATTTCTTGTAGGTTGCTTCTTCATTTTACCATAGGAGGGGCTGGAAAGGAACGAAAAAAGTATTAAGGTTTCCTTAAAAGTTTTTAGTTGCCGTCAAACATATATTTAAAAATAATACCCATTTATTCTTAAAATGAGACAAATTAAAAACATTTTCTAAATTGTAGTTTTGCACATGTTTGGAAAACTAGTTACAAAACCTTCCGAATTTCCTTCGACAGAAAGTCGATATCAGTGTGCGTGTAGTGTTCCGTTACGTCCTTGTCTGCATGACCGAGGATGCGCTTCACTGCTAGCTCGTCTACGCCTGCTACCTTCATACGGGAGGCTGCCGTATGCCTGCACCAATGCGGGGTGGCGCCATCCGCGCCAAGTTCATGGACGACTGCCGGAAAGACTTTTTCGCGGAACCATTTTGAAGGTACCGGGCGGCCATTGGATCTGCATATAATGGTGCCCGCTCCCTTGGAAAGCCACTGATCCAAATATGGCTTGATCTGCGGGTGAACGGGGACGATGCGATCACGCCCTGCCTTGGTCTTCAACCCGCCCTGGAGATACCCGCCCTCGGCGTGGTAAGCCGCAGGGGTCAGGGTCAGAAATTCGGTAATCCGAAAGCCCGTATAACAGAGCATCAGCACCGCGTCGGCCCACGGGAAACCAGACTCCGCCAGGGATTTCAGCTTCTGGATCTGCTGCTCGTCAAAGGCCCCCTTTTCTCGTTTTTCCCCCACGGTGGGAAGCTCCACGAATGCGGAACAGTCCTTCCGCACGATGTCACGCTCCATAGCAAATTTGTAGAGCGCCTTCATCAGGATCTTGTCGTTCGTGATGGACGATTTGGACATACCGTTAGCCTCATCATCGTCAATGATCTGCTGGAGGTCGTCCACCGTGATCCGGTCCATGGGCCGTTCGGCCAGGGAGGCAAGGCGCGCCCAGGAGGCCCGGTAAGAGACCACAGATGCCGAGCCGACACGGGTATACTTCCGGGCCGACCACTGGCCATAGACCTCCTGCAGCGTTACTGGCGCAACCCTAGGCTTGACTTCTTGGCGGTTGTAGGCCTCCAGTGCGTCCTGAGCCTCACGGCTGGTGCGGTGATAAGACAGATACCGCTGTTTCCACAGGCCCGGTCGGGCCAGATAGGACACCCGGACGGCATAAGGCCGCCGACGGTTGGGACCCAGATTCACGATGGACCCAGTGCCGTTCGCTCTTCTCATTGACAGATTCCTCCTATTCCGATAAAATAGAAGGGTGAATGGGCCTCAAGCTATTCACCCCTTTTCCGCCGTCCCTGGTGTTGGCAGCGCCGGGGGCGGTTTTTTATTGCACTTTTTTGAGCTGGGCCACTTCCCGGTTGAGTTTCCGCACAGATGCCTCCAGGGCGGTCAGCCGACCGTCGATGATATCCATATCCTCCTCGCTGGGCATCCGGCGTAGAATTTCCTCCTGCCCCTCGGCTAGCAGGTTGAACTTTGGCGTGACCTCGTTCTCGATCAGAACGCCTACCTCCTGCATGATCTCCCGCTTCTGCTGGGCCAGCAGTTCATTGGTCTCGCCTATGATTTCTTTTTTCATGCCCTGCATCAACTGCGCGATTGCCTGTAGATCCTTTTCTTCTAGCATGCCCATGCTCCTTCCTTTGCTGGCGGTGCTACCACCCTGGGAAATTCCCCCAGAGGATCGGCGGCCACAGGTTAATACTCCGGCCTTCCTTAGTGGAAAACCGCCCCCGCAGGGGGCGGCATCCATTTTCACATTTAGGTTCAATTGGGATTACAAATACCTTTGCAAGACTGCCATCAGAGCTTCCTTATGCTGAGGTAAGTTATAAATATCATCTAGGGCATACTTGCATTCTTTTTTATCTTCTCCAGGGAGGATCAGTGTTTTTTGCTTATCAGTCAACCGAAGACGGCAGATCCACTTTCTAGTATTTGCTTTGTAAAGAATATTAATATAAGACTCTGTGTCCTTGTATGTGATGTCCTTGATATCAACAGCATCGCTAAGTAAATTTTTGACAATAAAGTATGCTTCGAGCTCCTCTTCGGTTGTGACGATATTGGGACCGCGCTTTTCTTCAACCTCAACAGGTTGCTCAGGTTCCGTCTCCGTTTCCGGCTTGGTATCGGAAATGGAGACGCTTCCGCCTGATCCTCCGAGGGCAGTTTTAATCTTGTCGTTCATCATTTCGCTTATGAGATCGTTTAGAGCTTTACGAAGGATGGGCCGGAACTTTTCGATTACATTTTGGGTTTTGGGCCCCGAATAACAACCCTGCAGGAAAAACCGTATGAAATCATCAGATGGGGTGTTGAGCTGTTCGCTAAAGGTGCTTTTGAACTCGTGAACATATTTCAGTTCCGATGCTGTGCTGAAGATAGAATCAATATCAAAAACGTTTTTGCAGAACTTTTTCAGCTCTGGCACCTGGTTATCCCGTATATCTAAAATGTTGATAGAGAGGAAGGGATCATCATCCATCTTGTTAGGGCTGTCCAGGTCGGTATAAAAGCGATATATGACACCATTGGTCAATACAGCAAATTTAGCCGTGCTCGTCCCAAAATAACGGAACAACTGAGAATCGTGCTTCTCAAGATTTTCGGTGACAGATTTGCATTCAACCAAAATGACGGGTTCTCCATCCTTGATGATTGCGTAGTCCACCTTCTCTCCCTTTTTGATGCCGACGTCAGCCGTAAACTCTGGCACAAATTCCTGGGGATTAAAAACGTCGTATCCCAGCATAGAAAAGAAAGGCATGATAATGGCCGTTTTCGTAGCTTCCTCTGTTGAAATTGAGTCTTTTAAGGACTCGACTCGCTTTGCAAACTGTTTTAGTTGGTCAATGAAATCCATATTATTCCCTCTCTTTCTATCCCGTGGCTCCTACCAAACGCAGATTTATGCTCCGGCCTTCCTGTGGTAGTATTCTATCGCGCCCCGCATGAAAGGCTCGGTAACATCAAAATACTCGGCCAGCTCCCACGGCTCACGATATCCGTGGAGAACAGCCCGCATCAGCTCGTCCTCAGGGACGAGCTTTTGATATGCCCATTGATTGGCCCGGTTCTCATGCTTCTGCCGGACATCCAAAGCGGCATCTTCATTGTAAAAGCTGCCGGTCGAACAGTGGCCAAGCTCATGCCCAAGCTTGACTTTTTCCTCCGCCAGCGTGCTCAAGTACCAAGGATCCATAGCGATATAGCAATCTCCATCCGGGGCAACCATGGAGAGAGACTCGGCGCTCTCCATCGTAAACCAATAAACCCCGATCCCATGCTGCCCGGCATAGTCATAGAGATCGATGATATCATTCATCCCGTTTTTTCTCCTGCTTTTTTCTCTGGGCCACAAAAGCGGCAAAATTCTTCACGTCGGCCCACATCGCGTCCATGTCCTCGGCGGAGAAGTCTTTGTCTCCGCCCCAAAAGGCGGCTTTGATATCATCCTCGGTGGCTGAGACATTATCCCTTGAATCCAATTTGCCCCCTAAGAGGTAATCAATGGAGACGTCAAAATACGCTGCTATCCGTTTAAGTGTATCGAAGTCAGGCTCGTACTTTCCGGTCTCATACCCTGAGAGTGCGGCCTGACTGACTGATACAGCTTTGGCCAAATCGACCTGTTTTATATTGCGTTCTAGCCGAAGCACCTTAATACGGTTCATAATATCAACCACCTTGATAGCATCATAGCGTATCAGCATACTGCTGAAAAGAGTATTTCAAGAAAATCAATAAAAATACTTGACATATAAAGATTATTGATATAATATAAAACCGTAATATCAAGATACTTGAAATAAGAGGGGTGAAAAAATGAAAGGTCTTAAATCAATTCGAACCAAAAATGAATTGACGCAAACGGAGCTGGCCAAACAACTGGGAGTTACCCAATCGACCGTAGCTATGTGGGAATCTGGGACTGTAATGCCAACGGGGGCAATGATCCCTCAGATTGCTGACGTATTGGGCTGCACCATTGATGCCCTCTATGGCCGGGAACCACCCGGACCCCAGGCCGATCCGGTCGCGAGCTGAAAGGAGGGATGATATGCTCAGCTTTGTTTGGACCGTTGCAATAATCGTGTGCGTCATTGGTTGGGTAAAAAACCATGTCGGGTTACTGGTCATCTGTTACTACATGCAAACGAAGGGCTACACGCCCCCATCTGAAGAAGAGATGAAGGCGTGTAGTACGGCGGTAATCAAACGGCTCCTGGGGAGGAAAGGCCGAACTGGGCCTTGATAATTTCGGAGATTACGTTGCTGGCAATTTGGGTGAGTGCAGACAGAGACGCTGAACCGATCTTGCTGGAAACGGATTTAACGCCAGCCCATATGTCATCCTTGTGAACGTTGGCAAGAAACTCATGACCCTTATAGGTGAGGCATTGAATCAACTTAACGCCCGGTAAATTCCGCCCCAGCGTTTCAATGGTTATGAGTTCCAAAAAGCCACCATCCTCAAGCATGAGACAGGTGTACTCCAGTTGATCGGAACTATACACCGGGAGCCTTTCGTGCAAAAGATTGATGGTCAGGCATTCATCAAAACCGAGCGATTCGACCTCAAGCAAGATGTCCCTTACGCAGTCAGGATTCAGTACCATTCTTTTTACCTCCTTTCTCTGCCCACATCTTACCACAGGGCGGGGCCGGGAGGCAACCAAGACAGCGTGTGAGAGGAGTTCACCAATGAAACGACTGCACCGCATCCATGACGGCCTGCTGTTTGTGGCCATGGTCCTGCTTTGCCTGGGCCTGCCGCAGTGGTGAGTTAGGTCGAGCGCAGAGGGAGGTGAGGAAATGCGGAAAGACGAAGAATGGAGCCTGACGCACTATAAAAATGGGCTGCGGAAATTCAGTTGCTTCCCGGTAGACGCTTATATCCGGCTTGGAATTGCCTGCGTATCTCTTATAGTGTCCGTAATAGCGCTGTTATTGACACAATAATGGAGCAGCGGGGGCTGATCCGCGCCCAAGTGGCCGAGGCGCTGGGAGTGACGGAGATGGCCGTCTATAAGTGGGAGACGGGAAAAGGGTACCCCAGCGCGGACAAGCTGCCACTACTTGCTGAGGCACTCCACTGCACCATTGATGCCCTCTATGGCCAAGAACCACCCGGACCCCAGGCCGATCCGGTCGCGAGCTGAAAGGGAAGTGGTAATTACTCAAATCGCTTGTAAGTTTCGAAAAGTGCATTTAGCCGTTCAATTTCTTCCAATGCCTGTTCATGGGTAATATTTTTGTCGTATTCCTGCGTAATCATTTTCCGTTTCTCATTGCAGACATATGCAGCTATAGCGCATTCGATTTCTTTTGCGGTTGACCGACGATGTGTAGCGGCTAACTCACAAATATCATTGAAGAGGTTCCCATCCATACGAAGAGTAAAACGTTTTTCTTCCATATATATCCTCCATATTTTGACGTCTCATGTCTTAATTATAAGCATAATTAGCCAGATTATCAATTAAGACTATTGACGTCTTAATAATGACATGCTATATTTACTAAGGGGTGACGTCATGAAGATGACAAAAGACAATGGGGCGCGTTTGACATTCCGTACGACGGGGGAAGTCAACAAGGCGCTGGAAATGTATGCAAGGCGGACATGCAGGACAAAAAACTCCATTATTAACGAAGCTGTCCATATCTATGTTGCAGAAAAAATTTTAGGCTGCACCATTGATGCCCTCTATGGCCGAGAACCACCCGGACCCCAGGCCGATCCGGCCGTGAGCTGAAAGGAGAAAGCACCGATGAACGTCTATTCCGTATCAATCAAAGTAGATGATAAAGAGCTAAAGGAAATTCTGGAAGAGCTGACCAAGGCACAGGAAACCATATATCAGTGTTACAGCAGATTAAACAACCTCGGGATGATTGAGTTTTGTAAAAAGGAGGCCGCCAGCAGTAACTGACGGCGCCTATGCTATTTTTTCTCAAGTTCATCAACAAATGCACTGAGTACGGCTTTGATACTATCTCGCAGCTTATTTATATCACCGATACTCGCAGGATTGCTGGCGCTCCATGAATGAGGCATGGAGTCAATTTCAAATACCCGGATTGCTTTGCGCAGTCCATCAATGTCAATCATGAAACCACCTCCTTTCTCCGCCCACATCTTACCACAGGGCGGGGCGGGAGGCAACCAGGCCGATCCGGCCGTGAGCTGAAAGGAGGCGGGCTTACGGGAAATCTCATTACCTGTCCGATAGAACGCACTTTTAAGAGGAAGGGGGCGTAAATCTTGAACCGCAGAATACACCCAAAGCCACCCGCCCCGACGGATGAAGAAATTCTGTCCTATGATAACGTACCCCTGGCCGTGGCGGCCAGATACATCGGCTGGACGGAGATGGCGCTCCGCCTGGCATTGCGGGAGCAGAGGGCCCCCTTCGGGATGTCCGTTGAAGGGGAGTCCAGGTACACATTTAATATCAGCCCGGGCGGACTGGTCCGGTACAAAAGAGAGGGCGGGCTACTGATCCCGTTCGAGGCAATCTGCGAGGCAGTAAAGGAGGCGATGCGCGCATGACCCGCATCCGGGACAGCCTGCTGCTTGGGGGCATGGTCCTGCTTTGCCTGGGCCTGCCGCAGTGGGTGGAGTATTTCTTATCATGATCTGGAGGAGAACCTTATGTTTATGCCGAGCACTACGGAACAGAACAACATCAAGAAATGGCTGGAGCGACAGGTCCCGCCCCAGAGCCTGCGGCAGGTGGATACGCTGACCTGCAATGCAGTCCGCATTACGTACCGGGACGGCAAGACGGCCCTGATCATCTGTCAGCAAGACGGCACCATTACGCTGATGGACGACGTGGAAGCCTGTTGACTACCATCATTATACCCGCCGGGAGGAACAATTACCATGTACGACAACTACCGGAATATCTATCAAGCTGCGCGCAAGACTGCCGGTTTGACCCAGGAAAGAGCAGCCGAGGCCCTTGGCATCTGCGTTGAGAGTATCCGAGCCTATGAGCAGGGGCAGCGGGTCCCATCCGATGAAGTCGTGTCCAGGATGGTGGACCTCTATGATAACCGCTTCCTGGCCGTACAGCACCTGCGGGCCAACGCGGAGCTGGCCCGGCGCATCATCCCAGAGATGGCGGAGATGCCCCTGTCAGAGGCAATCATGCAGCTTCTCAGTCAGATCTATGCCTTTGCCGATAAGCATAGGGACAAGGATCTCCTATCCATTGGGGCCGACGGACGAATCGACAATGAGGAGAGGCCCCTATACGATAAGATTCTCTCCGAGGTGGAGGGACTGGGGAAGGCCGCCATGGCCCTGCGCTATGCGCAGGAGCACGCATAGGACAAACCAACTCAAACATTGGAAATTTGGAGGACGAGCCCATGAGCATAAAAAAAGTGGGCCCACGCGCCGACTGGCATCGACGCACAGGCCCTTGGTTCTGCTCTAAAAACCAGGTTCATTTTATCAGATTGAAAAGCGTTTTGCAAGGGGGTGGCAGCGGTGTCTATTGAGACGACTTTAGCAGAGCTTGACGCCGAAAGGGCTATCCGAGAAGCCCGAAGAGCCGAAGACTGGGCAAAGGCGCTGGACAAGCTGTCCGTCACCTTTGAAGCCGGCCACGGCGGAGGATACCCGGACTGCCTGAAAGGAAAAAAGCCGATGGAACGGCTGTCGCACCTGCGGAGCATCGGATTTCGGGTGCGGGAGCAGTATGACATGCCGGCCGACCCGGTCATAGGCCCGGAGGTCGATCAGCTCTGGGCTGTCTTGTCCGGCGGGATCGCGGTCTGCCTGACGGACGGATTTGTATGTCAACACGGGAAGGGGGGGAGCGAACATGGATGAGCGCACTCCCTCCTATATGGCGTATCTCCCGGCCAAGGTGCGATATGATCCGGAGCTTCGGCCCAATGCCAAGCTGCTCTATGCCGAAATCACGGCTCTGGCCGACGCCAAGGGCTACTGCTGGGCCAGCAACGCCTACTTCTCAAAGCTGTTTGATATGGTGCCTAAATCCATCAGCCGGCTGATCTCACTCCTGGGCGAGAAGGGATACATAATGATTGAGGTCATCCGAGACGCCTCCACAAACGCGGTTGTAAAGCGGAGGCTATGGGTAGACACCCCTATCCACCAAAAAGAGGATACCCCTCCCCACCCGGAGGGGACCCCTATCCACCAAAAAGAGGGGACCCCTCTCCACCAAAAAGTGGAGGAGAACGTAACAAGTATAGAACGTAATACCCCCTATAGCCCCCCAGAGGCGAAACAGCGGAAAAAGGAACTTCCGAAAGAATCTGCAGATCTGCTCAACAGCTATGTGGCGGAACACCCGGTACTGAGGGACACCCTGAAAAACTTTGTGGACGCCCGCATGGAGCTGCCAAAGGCCAAGCACAGTCCAGCGGCTTACAAGGCCCTGCTGTCCCGACTGGACCGTTTTTCCTCGGGAGATGATGCCGTAAAGGCGGACATGCTCAGTTTGGCCGCTTCCGCCGGATGGATCACAGTCTACGAGCCAAAGGCGCGGGACCGGCCAGCGGCTCGGGATGGCGGGGAGGAGGATGACCGTGTTGTCGAGTGAGCTGCCTGACGTAAGCCAGTGGCTCGTGTACGAGCCGCGGTTCCTGGACCCAGATATGCCACGCGGCCTGTGGTTCTGTGACGGGCCGGAGGCTGTCTATACCATCCAGATCAACGCCGTTTGCCTTGCTTCCGGGGTGGAGTGGGCGGATCTCCCAAAGTGCGCGGAGTTCGTCCAGGCATTCCCGTATGTGGTCATTGTATCCCCAGACCCGGAGCGCCGCCACAAGATGGTGGAGGAAATCCGACGACGCCTGACCGGGACACCGCTCTACGTGGCCCAGGACAAAGCGTTTCGGGGCTGCAAATCAATCCCGGAATTGAAAGCGGCTCACGGTATCAAGGCTTTAGACCAGATCCTGCTGGACGTGATGGAGCTCCCGGTCTACGGGTTGCTGGATCTGGCGGATGTGAAACAGCCGAATGTATCACAAATGCCACGGGCTCTGTCCGGCATCGGCAATTTGGACCGGGCCATCGGCGGGTTTTACATGGGGGAGCTCTCCGTATGGACCGGGCGGCGAGGCGAGGGCAAGAGCACGCTGCTGGGGCAGATGCTCCTAGAGTCGATTGATCAGGGCATCCCAGTGTGCGCCTACTCCGGTGAGCTCCCGGCCTGGAAGTTCAAATACTGGACATCGCTCCAGGCGGCGGGACCGGATAATATCGCTATGCAGCAGGACAAGCGCAGCGGCCGCAAGGTGCCAAGGGTCTCTGAGGTCGTACAGGCCCAGATAGACGAATGGTATCGCCGCAGGTTTTTCCTCTGCGACATTGGAGACAGTGCCTCGCATGATGGGGATCGGATCATCAAACTGTTCAGCTACGCCCGCAATTTTTACGGCGCCAAGGTGTTCCTGGTAGACAACATCATGACGGCCAGATTCAAAACACGCCGGGACGAGGATTACTATCGGGCTCAGTCCAACTTTGTAGAGGCTTTGGTCAGCTTTGCCAAGCATGCCGGGGTCCATGTGCACTTGGTTGCCCACCCACGCAAGACAGACGGCAAACACCTGAAGGTGGACGATGTGGGCGGAATCGGGGATATTACAAATTTCGCGGACAATGTGTTCTCCCTGGAGCGCGGTGTCCGGGGCGGAAAAAGAGGAGAAGATCCCGTGGAGCCACGGACCGAGCTGAGTGTTCTGAAAAATCGCTCTTTTGGCGAAAAACGGACCATCGGGTTGGAGTTTGAAGCTATGTCGAAACGGTTTTACAGGTTGGAGACCGGCCCGAGCAAACGGTTCGGGTGGGAGCTGTCTGGAGAACAGATCCCCATGCAGACGACGGTGAGGGACGAAGATGACCCATTCAAGGAGGGAAACTGATTGCAGATTGGGGAAAGAGTGCGCTTTAAGCCGTCGGTCTTTGCAGAGGAAGCGTCTGTTGCCGTAGAACGACAAAAACCGAAGGCCCCCACAGTAGAGGGTACCGTTTGGTACATACATCCAGAGCGACGCTTTTACATCGTAGAGTACAAGGTGAATGGGCACACCTTGAGGCAAACTTTATTTTTTAACCAACGCTGAAAGGAGTTTGACCATGGGAAAGACTATGGGAAAAACGAATGATCGCTGTCCCCTCCAGGCCGAGTGTGAGAAGAAATGCGCTTATGTGGGCCGGGAGCTGGACTGCCATTATTACGATAACAACGCCCGGCCAGGCTATGAGATCGATGACCAAGAGGAGTTGCGCAGAGCCCGGTGGAGAGAGGCCGAGGAGGCGGAGCTGGCCGCTATGTCGAGCTACAAACCTGAGCGGCCCGACCGGACCATTGAGACGGTCACCGTTGAGATCCTGGATCTGAAGCGGGAGGCCGGGGAGGCCATCTTGGACATCGGCGCCCGGCTCATAGAGGCCAAAGGGATGCTTTCCCATGGGGAGTGGCTGCCCTGGCTCACCGAGCAGGTTGAGTTTTCGGAGCGGACTGCCCAGAACTTTATGCGTCTTGCCAGAGAGTGGTCAAATCCGCAGACGCTTGCGGATTTGGGAGCCTCCAAAGCCTTGGCGCTCTTGGCCTTGCCGGCGGAGGAGCGGGAGCGGTTCCTGAGCGAGACCCACGAGGTGGACGGCAAGGAGATGCCCGTTATCGACATGTCCGCCCGGCAGCTGGAGCAGGCCATCAAGGAGCGGGACGAGGCCCGGAAAGCTGCCGAGGCCGCCAGGGCCGACGCCGCCGCTGCGGAGCAGGCCCGGGCGAAGATGGAGGCCGACATGAAGGTGGTCAACGCCACGCTGGAGTCGGCCCGTGCGGAGAAGGAACAGGCGGATCGGGAGGCTGCCCGCCTGGAACAGGAGCTGACTGAGCTGAAGAACCGGCCGGTGGACGTGGCGGTGGAGACTGTGGTGGACCAGGAGTCCATCGAGCAGGGCAGGGCAGAGGCCATGGCCGAGATGCAGGCCAAGCTGGACAAGGCCAAGGAGGCGAAGGCCAAGGCCGACGAAAAGCGCAAGGCCGCCGAGGCCGCTCTGGAGCAGGCCCAGGCTCAGCTCAAGGACTCCGAGCAGGCCCGGAAAAATGCCGTGCTGGCCTCCGATGAGGACGTGTCCATGTTCAAGCTCCTCTTCCAACAGTCGCAGGAGACGGCCAACAAGATGCACGGCATTCTCCTCAAGCTGCGTGGAAGGACTGACCATACCGCCGCCCAAGGGGCGGAGAAGGCGCTGAGGGCCCTGGCCGAGGCCATCGGGAGGTGTGCGGAATGATCCAGGAGGCGATCCGAAAGCTGAAGGAGCAGCAGAGCAAGGTAAAGGAGCGCTCCCCTCAGTGGATGGTGGCGGAGCAGCTCATGGACCTGTGCCGGGCGGAGCCGGCGTGTGCCGAGCTCCTGGCCCAGGACCTGGAGGTGGAGGCCATGTCCATCGTGGAGGCGGAGAAGAAGATCAAGGCATTCGCGGACAGCCACAAGAGCGGGGGCTTTGCCTGTGTCACCCCGGCGGAGTCCGACCGCATCCTACGGGAGTTCTACGGACTGCCCCAGCGGCAGGAGTCCGGCTCTACCGGCCTCCTCGGGCTGGATCTGGCCGACTTCTGGGGGTGAGGACATGGAGGATGTGCGTAAACTGGTGTCCCTCCAGCCGCCGGAGGGCTTTCTCACCTGGGCCTCGGCAATCCTTCAGGATGAGCTGGACACCCACGGTTTTCTCTATGAGCTGGAGTGGGTGGAGGACTACGGCCTGGACGTGATGCTGGACGAGTGGGCCAGACCCCGGAAGCGGAAGATGGTCCGCGTGCAGTGCTCCTGTTGCGGCCATCAGGATCTGTACCACTACGGCCGGGGACAAAAGGGCTATGGATTTATCCTGCCGGAGAGCTTTACCGAGGTAGAGGGCGGGATGGTGTACGAGGATGGGGAAGAGATCCTCTGCCCCAACTGCGGCGTTCAGGTCCAGATCCGCCGGAAGGCGGACCTGCGGCGGAAGGGCTATTTTGTCTCCGCCGAGGGACGGGCTATGAGCGCCGCCGTGGTGGGCCCCGATCACCTGCTGGCCCTGACGGGCTGGGTGATCCAGAGAAAGGTGTCCTTCGGAGGTGGGGAGCACCTGGATGCCATCCCGGCGGAGTCCTATGTGTTCTCCGCTTCGGACTGCACCCAGCTCAAGGGCTGGAGCAACGCCTACAGCGGCCATGCCGGTTATTTCATCCAGTACAACCGGGAGTGGCGGCAGCCCCGGGATTGGATGGAGCAGTGGGGGGAGGAGGACAACATCTTCGGCCTCACCGATGAGCTGGTGGCGGAGAGCTGCCTGCCCCACTGCAAGCTGGACGTCTATATGGAGGACCGGCCCGGAGCGTTCCACTTCCCGGTGGCCTGGCTGCGGCTCTATCAGGCCCACCCCAATGTGGAGGCGGCGCTGGTCCACGGTCTGCCACAAGTGCTGGACGATCTCATTTACAGCCAGGTCCGGGCAGCCAAGTGGGACAAGAACACGAAGGGCAGGCTGGATATCCCTGAGCTGGACTGGAGCCAGACCAGGCCCGCCAAAATGCTGCACCTGAACCGGGAAGAGCTGCGCCTGGCCCGGGAGCAGGACTGGAACCAGCTCTTTTGGGACCTGTTTCGATACAGCAAGGCGGCGGGGGAGCTCCTGACCGGGGAAGACATCGTCAACGCCTTCTACCTGGGCGACGAGCATGTGGGACAACTGGTGGGCCGCGGCCCAGTGGCCAAGAGCATCCGGTACCTGCTTCAGCAGTGCGGGCAGTGGGAGGCCAACTACGTCCCGGAGCCGGAGGACGAGGACCCGCCGGCGTATGCCCAGGTACCGGATGTGCAGATCCTCACAGATTACTGGGACATGGCGGAGCGGCTGGGCTGGGACCTGAGCAATGAGCGAGTGCGCTACCCACATGATCTGTTCGCCGCCCACGACGAGGCCACCGCCCAGATGTCCCAACTGGAGGAGAAGGGGCTGGCGTCCAAGTTTCGGGTACGTCGGATGGTGCTGCGCAAGTACGCCTTCGCGGCGGACGGCCTGCTGATCCGGCCAGCGGCCAGCCAGCAGGAGCTGACCGATGAGGGCAACGCCCTCCACCACTGCGTCAGCACCTATGGGAAGAAGCACGCCAACGGGAAAACGGCCATTTTCTTCATCCGGAGGAAGAACATGCCCCGGAAGTCCTTCTACACCCTGGAGCTGGATGAACGGAAGCTGACAGTACAGCAGAACCGGGGGATGCGGAACTGCCCACGAACCCCGGAGGTGCGGGCCTTTGAGGACCTGTGGCTGAGCTGGGTCAGGGCCGGTGCGCCCAGAGACAGCGCTGGGAAGCCGATATGCAGAAAGGCTGTCCAGCCCAGTACGGCGTGAGACTGACGAGGCGATGAGGACCAAAAGGAGGCGGAAACGTGAAAAGGATACCCGTATGCAGGCAGTGCGAGCACATGGAGTTGACCGGCAGAGCGCGAATTACTGGCAACAGCCGCCCGGAAGGGCCGCGCGGAGACTGTATGTGTAAGCACCCCACGGCTGTGGAGACTTTCTCGCGAGTTTGCCCGCACAGCCCCAGGATGGCGGCCTTTATTGGATTCACGAAACCCGGCGAGGAATATCCGAACATCAAGACATCGCCGCGCTGGTGCCCCCTGCGCGAGAATGGAGAAGCCTAAAGGAGGGTTGAACATGGATAGGTTGACTGTAAGACGATCAGATGGACGGGTTGCCATTGCGAATAAAGACGGTGCTACACCGACAGAGCAAGCGTTTAAGATTCCAACGGTAATCAACCGTCTCGCCGCCTACGAGGACACAGGCCTGGAGCCGGAGGAAATCAAAAAAATCAAGCAGGATGTCGAAGATGGCTATATGAAGTCTACCGCTCGATGCTATGGGATCAATGTCTCCCGCCTCCGTGAGCTGGCCCGGGCTGACCGGGAGGGGCGGTGCGGAGGATGAGGCGACGAAAGGAGGCACACGTGAAACCGATCCTGTTTAACACCGAAATGGT
>NZ_DCJO01000012.1:0-59942 GCF_002320075.1 Intestinimonas sp. UBA1698
CAAATCGGTGACAGGATTACAAGGGCCGCCATAGAAATCTTGCCCGTTTTCCGCCGGGATAAGGAGGACAAGCCCGTCGGTTTTTTCGCGCGCGCTCCCTCCGGATTCCTCACCAGAGAGATTTTTGAAAATTTGAGCGCCCGGCGGTTCACCGGGCGCCGCTTTCTCCTTTTTACTGGGCCTTGGCCTGCTTTAAGGCTTGGGCGAGCTGGTCGGGGCAGGAGGTGGGCTTCCTGCCACAGCGGATACCCTCCAGCCGGGCAATCACGTCGTCTACCTTCATTCCCTCCACCAGCCTGGAGATTCCCTGGAGGTTTCCGGAGCAGCCGTTCTGGATGCGGACGGACCGCACCACGCCGTCCTCCACTTCCACGGTCATATGGGTGGAGCAGGTGCCCCGGGTCTTGTACTGAATGGTCATGTGAGTTCCCTCCCTGGTCCTTTTCATCCGGTCTGTTCTATACTAATGCGTACTGAACAAAGCCGAGGGTCTTGCATCCCAAGGCTTTCAAGGCCAATTGGCTTTGTTCAGGTGCCATACGGCGCTCCAATGGAAATACGCATTGTAACAGTGTCTAAATTTCATCTTGATGAAATTATGCGGCAGTGGCCGCACGAATCAACCGCTTGGCGGTTTATTCCGTGGACATTATACTAGCACAAAACCGGGCATTTTGTCTATGGGGTGCGGTTGGGGCCGCGTGAGTGGAGCGATACCCTCTGATGCGAGTCAAATGGTTTGAAAATGGGGCTTGTAGTATCCGATTCCCCTGCTATACTGGAGATACGGTACCGTAAAAATCCAATCAGAGAGGAACGATTTTTATGGAAAACAGCTTACTTGTGCGCCCAATCGGCACGGTCTGCGCCTCCGGGGACGGCTTCCGCATCGAGGTATCCCCCTCCTTTCGCCCTGCCCTGATGGGACTGGATGCCTTCGGCTGGGTCCAGATCCTGTGGTGGTTCTCAGGCTGTGATGACCCTGCCTCCCGGGCCACACTGCAGATATCCAGGCCCTATATCCGGGGCCCGGAACGATTGGGCGTCTTTTCTACCCGCTCCCCCCAGCGCCCCAATCCGCTGGCTGTCTCCTGCGCTCAGGTGCTCTGCGTAGATTCGGCGTGCGGCGCGGTGGACCTGGCCTATCTGGATGCGGCGGACGGCACTCCCGTGCTGGACCTCAAGCCCTACACCCCCAGTCTGGACCGGGTAGAGCGCCCCGGCGGGCCAGACTGGTGCGCCCACTGGCCGGGCTCGGTAGAGGCCAGCGGCGCTTTCGACTGGTCTTCGGAGTTTGCCTTCGAGAGCCAATAATAAGACCGCCCCGGGACCTTGGTCCCGGGGCGGTCTGTCAATTTTCCTTCAGCCACGCCTGAACATGGGGCAAAAACCGGGCCGTCACCGGAGAAACCTCCCTCAGGCTGCGCACTGCCAGCCCCAGTTCCCGGAACTGAGGCGGGTCCAGCGGCTTGACCACCACCTCGTAAGGGGTGCGCCGGAGGACCAGCTCCGGCAGGATGCTGATGCCCAGACCGCTGGCCACCATGGCGATGACGGCATAGTCGTCGTTGACGGCGTACTCCACGTTGGGCCGCACCCCCGCCCGCTCAAAGATGCCGGCCACCTCCTTGTCCTTGTCGTCCTCCGGGCGGATAAAGGGCTCCTGAGCAAAGCGCTCCATGGGACAGCTCCCCGCCTCGGCCAGCGGGTGCCGCTTGGGCAGCACAGCCACCAGCCGGTCCCGCCGCAGGGAGATGGTCTCCAGCTCCCGGCCGGCGGGCAGGCCTACAAAGCCGCAGTCCACCCGCCCTTTGCGAATCCAGTCCTCGATCTCGGCGTACTCCACCCCGCCCAGCAGCTCGAAGCGGATGCCCGGATACTGCTCCAAAAAGGACTTCATGATGCCCGGCAGCCAGTGGACCGAAATGCTGGTAATGGTGCCAATGCGGATGGTGCCCCGGGTGAGGCCGTGGAGCGCCCCGATCCGCTCGGTCAGCTCCCGCTGGGCATTGCACACCGTCCGGATATCGGGCAGCAGCTCCGCCCCCGCCGGGCTCAGCGCCACGCCGCCCCGGCCCCGGACCAGCAGGCTCACCGCCCATTCCGTTTCCAGATCCGCAATCATACGGCTCACGGCGCTCTGGGTATACCCCAGCTCCTCGGCAGCCCGGGTGATGCTGCCCAGCTCCACGGTTTTGAGGAATGCCTGGTATTTGGAAATGCCCATCTCCTCATCTCCATTCCATTTTTTCATGTTATACATGATAAACATTCTCTTGTCTCATATCTATTCCCATTGTATAATGAAGACAGACAAAAGGCAAGACTGAGATTCAGAAAGGAGTTCTCCATGAAGATGCGTTACGCCACTCCCTTGGAGGCTTGGATCCATGCAGGCGGCGATCCGCTGGTCCGCAACTGGAACACATTGACCGCCAAGGGGAGCTTTTGGCAGGGCAGCCTCTGGCAGGCCTTCCGCCTGGCCTTTGGGGCACAGCTCTGAATTTCTTGGCCGATTCCCAAACCATTTTCCATACTCTCCCGAACAGATCAGGCCCGCGGCAAATGCCGCGGGCCTGATCTGTTCTAACAATCAATTATGGGCGGGCACGGCGTCCCTGTTTTCTCCGCAAGTAACTCCCTTGCAGCGCAGTGTCCTCCGCCGGTTTACTTTTCCTTTCGCTGGAGCTGGAGCCGATCGGCAATCATAGCGATGAATTCAGAATTGGTGGGTTTGCCTTTGGCATTGGAAACGGTATAGCCAAAGTATTTTTGCAGGGTCTCCAGATCGCCCCGGTCCCAGGCCACCTCGATGGCATGGCGGATCGCCCGCTCCACCCGGGAGGCGGTGGTATTGAACCGCTTGGCCACCTCGGGGTAAAGCACCTTGGTCACGGCATTGATGACCTCCATGTTCTCCACCGTCATGACGATGGCTTCCCGCAGATACTGATAGCCCTTGATATGGGCCGGCACTCCGATCTCGTGGATGATGGAAGTGACGGAGCTCTCCAAACTCTGGTGCATGCCGGCCGGACTCCGGTTGTCCTCCTCCTGGGAGACCGCTCCGCCCAACTGCCGCACCCGCTCGATGACGGCGGACAGCTTACAGGGCTTCATCATAAAATAGCTGGCTCCCTTGGCGGCGGCCAGCTCGGCCATATTGCCCCGCACAAAGCCGGAGAGGACCAGGACCTTGGGCCGGGACGCCTGTTCCAGCGCGCTCAGCACCTCCAGGCCGTCCATCCGGGCCAGCACCATGTCCATAAGCAGTACGTCGGGGGACAGCTCTCGAACCAGCCGCAGGGCCTCCTCCCCGTCTCCGGTCGCAGCCAGAACTTCCATATCTGCCTCATCCCGCATGGCATCCATCAAAATGCTGCGGAACGATTCATCCGCGTCCGCAATCAACAGCTTCTTCTTGCTCTCCATGTCGTCTCCCTTTCCAGCAGAATTGCCCTGCTCTCTGATTTTACCGGTCCTCGCCGGCTTCATATCCATAATTTACCACAATCAGACAGCAACTTCAAGTCTTTTCTGACATTTTTTGGAATTAAATGGTTCGACCGAATTCGCCGCGCATTCTCCCGCAACAGGTCCAGCTTTTTGGGGGGCTCTCTTTTGAGATTACTCAAAAGTGGTAGAAAAGTCAAGTATCTGCTCTTTTGTGCGGGAAGGGCCGCCCGCTGCTCGTGCGGCGGGCGGCCCTTTCCACTTGAATCAGGAGACCTTGGCCTCCAGAGTCTGCGGCGTCTGCGCCAGCATGGTCTCCGCCAGGATGCCGTAGCCCTCGGTGGGGTTGTTGACCAGAACGTGGGTGACCGCCCCCACCAGCTTGCCGTTCTGGAGGATGGGGCTGCCGCTCATCCCTTGGACAATGCCGCCGGTGGCTTCCAGCAGCCTGGGATCGGTGACCTTAACCATCAGCTCCCGGGTATCGCCTCCACTGCCGGGATAGACCTTGGTGATCTCTACCGCATACTCCTCTACCGTGTCGCCGGCGATGTTGGACAGGATGGTGGCGCCGCCCAGCTTGACTTCCCTCCGGGCCGCCACGGGGACCGGCCGGAGGCCGTCCGTCAGGCTGTCGTCCGTAAGGGTGCCAAAGACTCCGCTGCCGGTATTGGCATACAGCTCGCCCATGTCCCGGTCCACCTGGAAGGCCCCGTGGAGCTCTCCCGGGGAACCGGACTCTCCTTTCTTCACGTCGGCCACCGTGGCATACATGATGGAGCCGGATTCCAGAGGCATCAGCAAAGCGGTGTCCACGTCATTGATGCCGTGGCCCAGCGCGCCGAAGGCGCCGGTCTCCGGGTCATAAAAGGTGAGGGTGCCGATTCCGGCCATGGAATCCCGAATCCACGCCCCCAGCTTATAGGCGCCGTCGGTACTGCATTTGACGGCCTGGGCGGTGAGCTGCATCTGCTTGTCCCCCCGGATGGCCCGGATGCTCATCCGATCCCCCTCCAGGCCCTGGAGCACAGACTGTACCTGTTCAATGGTGTCCACCTGGGTATCGTTGATGTGGGTGATGATATCACCCTGGCGCAGACCGCAGTCCTTGGCGGGCGCGCAGCTTCCCGCCTCGCCGGTGATCTCCGACAGCCCTACCACCAGTACGCCGTCGGAGAACATCTTGATGCCCACCGCCCGACCCAGCGGCACCACCATCCGCTCCCCGGTCTCCAAAGCCGCCGTGGTCCGGGCCTCTTCGCCGCCGGGTCCAACCGCTCTGGCCCGGCCGGTGACACTCAGCACCAGCAGCCCGGCCAGCAGGCACACTGCCGCCGCCCGAACCGCCTGGAGAAGCTCGCCGGCCCAGGGCATAAAGTGTTGTTCCTCATTCATTGTACCACCCCTTTTTAAAATCACAGCGTGCGAACGCATCCGATCGCACCAAATTTAATATGGCCCGGCGCGGTGCAAAAAAGAGGTGGCAACGCTGCCAATGAAACACACCTTTGGGTTGTCTGAAAATGGGAAACGCCTGAGCGGCGGCGTTATGCAGAACGTGCGCTGGCGGTTCCTGTCTTTTTGCCAAAATTAAATTTTTGATTTCAAACCAGTTTTTTCCAGACCCTTCAGGTCCTTCCGGGTCATGCCTGGCATCATTTGGGACGGGGCTGCATACCTTTTACTACCATTGTAAAGGGGGAATCGCCCGTGCGGAAGCATTCCAAAAAATGCCTGATTACCTTTGTCGCGGTGACATTGCTCGGCGCCTGCCTGCATTTTGTCTACGCTATCTTTCCCAACCCCGTCGTCGCCATCTTCTCTCCCATCAACGAAAGTTTATGGGAACATTTGAAAATTTTGTTTTGGCCCTATCTCCTGGGTTTCCTCTATCTCACCCGCGGCGGCGAGCAGGGCTGCCGCATCCCCTGGATGCTGTCCGCGCTGGCGCTCTGCGCCGTCATGCTGGCGGCGAGCTATGTCTATCACATACTCCTCCTGGGCGAGGCGCCGGCGGTCGATGTCGCCCTCTATGTGCTGCTGATGGCGGCAGGATTTCTTCTGCTCCCCGGTCTCTTTCAGGCTGCGGCCGGCCGCCGGGGCCTGCGGGAAGCCGTTACCCTGGCCTTCCTGACACTGGGAGCCCTGCTGGTGCTCTTCACCTTCCTGCCGCCGGATCAGGTGCTCTTTGCGGACCTCTCCGGGGTCAATACCTTCGCCACCATTCCCTACTGACAAGCCGCTTGATCCCCGCCCAAAAAAGGGCACCTGCTTTCGGCAGGGTGCTCATCATGCAGTAAGCAATCCAACATAATGATGCTTTACGACCTTTGTCAGACGGGGTCGGCCAGCAAAAAAATAGGCGGTGCTTGGCTTTTTTGTGCCGAGTACCGTTTGTTTTTTAGGTGGGAAAGGAGCATCTGTGCGCAAACAACTTATTCGATTTTTTCCATATCCTGCACGTGAAGCCGCTTGCGGGAGGCTTGCACCTGCCGGGAGCCGGGGCGTACAATCCGCTGAAAGAGCGAGACTTTCCCCCTCCGAAAATCGGTAGGTGAAAGCTGCCGCGAGCAGCCTCATCAAAGTATGATATAATTTTGTTCAAGAAATCCTGGATTTGATGTAGCATGCGCCGCCAAAACCGTAGTATATAGGTGAAGCTGGAAAGGAGGCGGTGAGATGATAGACGATGAAAAAATCATAGACCTGTTTTTCAAGCGTGACCAGCAGGGCATACGAGAACTGGACATTAAATACAGAAAAATCTGCCACAACCTTTCGTACAACATTGTCAATAGCAGACAGGACGCGGAGGAGTGCGTCAACGACGCTTACTTAGGTGCGTGGAACGCCATTCCCCCCACAAGGCCAAATCCGCTGTTGTCCTACATCGTGAAAATTGTTCGGAACATTTCCCTCAAAATCTATTGGAGAAAGGAGGCCGCCAAACGAAGCGGACACTATACGATTGCTTTACAGGAAATTGAGAGCTGTATTGCAGATCAGAAAACCGTGGAAGATGAAATCGAAGCCAGAGAGTTAGCCCGTATCATTGAAGAGTTTTGGACACGCTGACCGTCGAAAACCGCGTCATTTTCATGCGCCGCTATTGGTTTGCCGACAGCTACAAGGACATAGCCGAGTTTGCAGGGCTTTCGGAGAAAAACATCTCCGTCCGGTTGACCCGTATCCGCGAGAAGATGAAACAATATTTAATAGAAAGAGAGGTGTTCGTATGAACGCAAAGAAGTTTTCCGACGCTATGAGCGAGCTTGATACGAAATATGTTGATGAAGCTCTCAACTATAAAAAGAAAGCAAAAAGATATGGTTGGATTAAGTGGGGAGCTATGGCAGCGTGTGTTGCCGCAGCGATTTTGGTAGGCGTAAGAATGGTTGCCCCGGAGAAAAATGGGCTTTCAATGCTAACAATCCCAGATATGGAAAGTAGCGGAATGGGATTTGAAGGTTGGTTGGGTTACGATATTACACAGTGGGACAATGGGAATCCATGGTCTGAATCCATGGAATTTTCTGTGCTGCCTGTCTATCAGAACGGGTCATACGATGCCGCAGGGAAACCTGTTGGTTTGTCACGGGACGACATGATACAGAGATTGGAAACCGCGATAGCTGCTTTGAACTTGGACAGCTATGATATTGAAACAGAGCAGGAATGCCTTACGGCGAACGCAGATGGAGTGCAGATTTGTGTTTATGCCGACGGGATGATCGAGGTTTGGTTCGAGGATGGACAGACACTGCCGGAGGGATACAGCTTTACTTTTTTCGACACAACGGATGCCGAGGCAGAACAGGCGTTGGACTATCTGTCACAAAAGTATTCCGAGCTGATTGGTTTCTCCGAACCGGAAAAAGTGTTGTCTGGTTCCTATATTATCTGGAATGACTACGATGGAGCCGGAAATTATGTCACAGAGCCGAGCTTTGAACGAGAGTATGCTTTATATGATTCCTCTGGAGATGATTTGGAAGATATTTTGAACTATAAGTACAACCGTGTCAGGTTTTATCCTGATGATAATGGAAAACTCTCTTTAATCCGAATCTATAATGGTCTTTCCTGTGCAGAAAATCTGGGATATTATCCCATTATTTCAACGGATGAGGCATATGAGCTTCTATTGAAAGGGCATTATATTACTTCCGTTCCTTATGCGATTACGGATGCTGAATTGATTTGCAAGGTAGAACTTGTTTATAGGAACAGCAGAACTGAGAAAACATTCCTCCCATATTACCGATTCTATGTTGAACTTCCAGAGATGCGGCGAGAAAATGGGTTGACAGACTATGGTGCTTATTATGTGCCAGCAATTCAAGAAGAATACATTAGAAATATGCCATTATGGGATGGCAATATAAATTAACACATTAATCCATTCTACCGTGGGCAGCCGTTTTATTTAGGACGGCTGCTCCTTTTCTATGTCCACAGGCAGAAAGGAGCGACCACCCATAACAAAACCAAGGGAAAAAACCGCGAGGAATTGACCGCGGAGATTGAGGACGGCTGGCTCTCGGAGAGGGGTTGGTAGCTAGCGCCGCAACAAAGACGGCATGACCCAAGCCCTGCCGTCCCTGCAAAACAATATTCTGCTGTTTATGACCCGCACTCATCACAGGCTACTCTTCCTCTCTGTCTTTTATTCCATGTCCGCCTGCACAGCAGCCTGCTTCCATCCCGCGGGATACGCCTCCGGGGTCCATGCTGACAATAGGTGGCCCAAACGTTGACCAGGATCAGATCATAGTCGGACAGAAGGGACTGGTCCACTGCGCGGAGCATATTCCTGGTGCATGGTATCTCCTCCAATGTCACAGGTTGGTCTCTGCTCCCACTATATATGGCATATGGCGTCCGGCCCTCTCGTCAAGGAAATTTGCCGTACCGGTCAAAAACTGCCTCCCCTCTTGCCGCCCGGCGGAAACCGCGGTATGATACTGCTATCCGGTCCCGGCGGGCATCTTTTGCGGTCCGCCCGGCCCACAGGGGGGATCACACCGTGGACAGCCGCGACTGCCAGTTTCTCATTGACCTATACGAAATGAAGAGTATCACCAAGGTAGCTCAGAAATACTACTTGTCCCAGCCCGCCATGACCAAACGTCTACAGCGGCTGGAGGAAGAGTTCGGCTGCACGATCCTGCTGCGCCGCAAAAAGGGGGTCTCCTTCACCGCCGTCGGGGAGCAGGTGCTGCCCTACTGCCGCAGTATGCTGCGGCTCAACCAGGAGATGATGGGAACCATCAACCGCCACCAGGGCATCGTGGGCGGCTCCCTGTCCATCCTGTGCTCTCTTTCCTACTCCTATTACCGGCTTCCTTGGGCGTTGAAACTCTACTGCCAGCGCTATCCCATGGTGGGAGTCACCGTCCAGGCTGGGCAGAGCGGCCCCCTCTACTACCAGTTCCTGAAAAATGAGAGTTGCATTGCCATCCTGCGAGGGGAGCGGGCCTGGGGCGACGGCCGAATCCGCCTGGACTCTGAACCACTCTGCCTGGTGTGCAGTCACGAGAACGCCAGCCGCGCCCTGAAAGATTACAGCTATATCGCCAGCCACACCGACCAGGCTGTAGTCTCCCAGATTGAGCGCTGGGCCTTGGAGCAGAACCTGCCCCTATACAACACCAAGCTCTCGGTTAATAACATCAACTGCTGCAAGGAGATGGCCCGGTTGGGGCTGGGTTGGTCCGTCCTGCCTCGCACCTGCCTGGATGACTTTGATGGCACTGTGCGGCCCCTCTGCTTCCAGGACGGCTCTCCTCTGAAGCGGGATACCTATGTGCTCTATCATAGCTCCTATCATGAACTGCAACAGGTGCGGCTTTTTCTGGACACCTTGGTGGAAAGTGAGCGTCTCCACCATCATCCCTGAAGCGAACCATCTCAGCATGGTTTCTTTTTATCTATATCCATAACTATTTTTCATGAAAAATTATTTTACCGATAATCTTCAGTTCTTATTTCTTTTTTCTACTTTTTGAGCATTTTTTACCGCCATCCATCCACGCCCTGCCAAAAACCGTCCCGCTTGTCAACTTTGGAGACTTCTTGTACACTGTGGGCGACGGGGATTTTTCCCCGCGGTTCTTTTGCAGAGGTGAACAACGATGTCTCATCTTCTCCTGACGTTGGGGGCGGGGGCTGTCCTGGGCTTGGCCTTTCTTCGTCTCAAGGTACCCGGCGGTATGATGGTGGGGGCCATGGTGGGCGTGGCAGCCTTCAACATCGGTACCGGGCTGGCCTATAT
Organism: Intestinimonas sp. UBA1698; assembly: GCF_002320075.1. Classification (NCBI taxonomy): domain Bacteria; kingdom Bacillati; phylum Bacillota; class Clostridia; order Eubacteriales; genus Intestinimonas; species Intestinimonas sp. UBA1698. The sequence goes on from NZ_DCJO01000012.1 coordinate 9,728, forward strand.
GCCCGCCACCGCCCGTCTGGCAGCGCAGATCACCGCCGGTGCCTTTATCGGCGCCTCTGTGGAAAAGCGTGATCTACGGCGTATGCCTAAGCTGATCAAGCCTGCCCTGATTTTGCTGGGCGGCATGCTGATCCTAAACCTGGCCATGGGGCCTGTGATCCATGCACTCAGCGGACTGGATTGGATGACCTCCTTTTTTTGCGCCGTGCCAGGCGGAATAAGCGACACCCCCATCATTGCCGCCGATATGGGGGCCGATGCGGGCGATGTGGCCCTGGCCCAATTTTCCCGTCTGGTGGCAGGCATCGGCATCTTTCCATCCCTCATCCTAGCCATGACACAGCATGATCCACAGGGGGAAGAGGGCGCGCATCAGGCCGGGGCGGCTGACCGGCAGAAGGCCCCCGCCTCGGTGGCGCTGACCATCGTGGTGGCGGCTGTCTGTGGCTTCATCGGCAAGCGCTCCGGCGTACCGGTGGGTGCCCTGCTCTTTGCCATGCTGGGTGTTATCGCCCTCAAGCTGCTGACCGACCGTGCCGCCGTCCCCCTATGGCTCAAGCGGCTGGCCCAGCTTCTCTCCGGAGCTTATATTGGCTCCAGCATGGGTCTGGCCGACCTGCTGGAGATGCGGGTACTGCTTCTGCCCATCGTCCTGCTGGTGCTGGCTTATCTGCTCAACTGCTTGGTGATCAGTACCTTGCTTCATCGCTTCTGCGGAATCCGCCGCCGGGAGGCCATGCTGGCCGCCACCCCCGCCGGGGCCAATGACATGGCGCTGATCTCAGGAGACCTAGGGGTCCATAGCCAAGACCTGAACGTCCTGCAGATCATTCGCATGATCGTCGTCGTATCGGTCTTTCCCCAGATCGTCCGTCTGGTAGTCTCTCTGTTGGAGGGCACCTGTCCGTAATGTACCTCAGCCACAACCAAAACCACCGCGGTCATTCAGACCGCGGTGGTTTTTTGTCACAGCGCTGCGGAAAAATCAATGTCGTGGCGCACCTGAAACCGGGGGATGTGGGTATCCACAAACTTGGGAATCTCACGCCGGGCCATTTCAATGAATCTCAGCGCCGCTGGGGAGAGCTTCCGGTTTTTCTTATACAGCATCCCCATAGAGCGCACGGTGGGCTTCTCCTCGATGGAGCAGAACAGGGGGGCGGGGTCGAACTGCTCCTCAAAAGTGACCGAGACTGGGGCAATGGCGAAGCCTTTTCCCCGGGAGGCCAGGCGGTAAGCGGTTGTGGTATTGATAATCTCCATCACCACCTCAGGCTGGAGTCGGTACTGCTCGAACAGGCGGTGGGCCAGGTAGTAGGTTCCCTGAGAGGGGGTAGCCGAAAAGAAGGGCAGCCGATCCAGGAGTTTGGGCGGCAGGTACTGGAGCACATTAGGCTGGTTGGCCGGCAGCTTCAGCCCAGCCAAAACGGGGTGCAGACGGCTGACTACCTCGGTCATCTCCTCGTCGCACAGGTGAATGAAGCCCACCCCCTCGGTCAGCACCGGTTGGGTTCCAATGAAAAAAATGTCGATAGTCTCTTTGGTGAGCATCTGCTCCAAGGTCAGGCTGTTGCCCTCTACGAGCTGGACCTCTACCCCTGGATTCTCCGCTTTGAACGCGGGTAGGATACGTGGCAGCCAGGTGTGGCAGCGGGTGGAGGCCATGCCCAGGACGAGCCGGTCCTTTTTGGCGGCGGCAATCTCGGCCATTTCCTGGTCCAGCCGCCCCTTCATGGCCAAGATCTCCCGCATACCGGCCAAATAGCGCTCCCCGGCATAAGTCAGCCGAATGGGGGAACACGAGCGGTCGAACAGCTTAACCCCCAACTCTTCCTCCATGTTCTTGATACAGCGGGTCAGCGCCGGCTGAGAGATAAAACACTTCTCCGCAGCTTTGGAAAAACTCTTGAGCTCAGCTACCGCGATCATGTAATGCACCTTGTTAAAATCCATGGTCATCCACTCTCCTGCAATCGGTTGCGGGTCGTCGCAGCTCCGGCGGCCATTTTCATATTTTTCTATTTTTCTTCTTTTATCTCAACGAGATTATAACTCTTATGTGGAAAAGGTATTGGACGAATTGCCCTCTTTTCAGTATCATGTGACCATAAACATTATAGATAATATCCAAACAAGTTGTCAATCATGAAATACAGGCGCATAATTATTTAGTATTTATGAATAATTTCCTATTTTTATGAATAGAGGGAGGAACCTTGATGCGAAAACCTGATGTGGCCTATGTGAACGGGAAGGTCTATACCGTCGATCCAAATTTCTCTGTTGCCACCGCCTTCTGCCTCTCGGACGACCGCTTTGTGGCCGTGGGTACCGACCAGGAGATCCGGGCGCTGTGCACTCCTGAAACCCGGGTGGTGGACCTGCACGGCCAGGTGGTCCTGCCCGGTCTGATCGACTCCCACCTCCACATCAACAACACCGGCGCCATGAAGCTGGAGCTGAACGTGGTGGCCAAGCAGCGGCGGGAGATTGTGGACATGGTAGCTCAGGCCTACCAGACCATCAGGCCCGGGGAGTGGATCGTGGGCCGGGGCTGGCTGAACGACGAGTGGCCGGACTCCTCCTTCCCCACCAAGGAGGAGTTGGACGCCGTGGCGCCGGACGTACCCGTCTACCTGAAGCGGGCCTGCGGCCACGCCGCCTGGGTGAACAGCAAGGCCTTCGAGGCGGTGGGCGTCACCGACGCCACCCCCGACCCGGTGGGCGGCGAGTACCTGCGCAAGCCGGACGGGACCCTGCTGGGTGTGGTCACCGACCAGGCTCAGGACCCCTTCAACAAGGCCATCCCCCCCTACAACAAAGAGCAGCTCCAGAAGATCGTGCTACTGGCCCAGGAGAGCTTCTTCGCCGCCGGTCTGACCACCGTCCACGACGCCGGTACCGCCGAGGAGTGGATCCAGGCTTGGGAAGAGCTCTACCAGCGCCGGGAACTCAAGTTGCGCATCTATGCCAGCATGCGGGTCATCGGCCGGCCCAGCTACGAGGAGCTCCTCCACGGCTCCATGGAGTATTTCAAAAAGGGCCTGCGCATCGGGATGTACGGCAACCGGCTCACCGCCCGGGCCTACAAGATTTCGGGCGACGGCTCTCTGGGTGCCCGCAGCGCCTGGATGTTGGACGACTACGACGACCGGCCCGGCCACAAGGGCAACGGCAAGTGGACCGACGAGCAGCTCTACAACGTGCTCTATCAGGCCCGCCGGGCCGGCTTTCAGATTTGGTATCACGCCATTGGCGACGCGGCCAACCGCCAGTGCCTGAACACCTACGAGCGGCTGCTGCGGGAGCTGCCCGACCCAGACGCCCGCCTGCGCATCGAGCACGCCCAGATTATTGCGCCCGAGGACATCCCCCGGTTCAAGAAGCTGGGCGTCATCCCCACGCACCAGACCGTGTTCCTGCGCACCGACAAAAAGGTGGCGGATACCCGCCTGGGCCCCCAGCGCATCAAGGGCGCCTATGCTTGGCGGACCCTGATCGATCAGGGTAACGTGGTGCCCAACGGCACCGATTCCCCGGTGGAAAGCTATAACCCCTTTCTGAGCATGTACTGCGCCGTCACCCGCATGGATGAGCGCGGGCAGCCGGAGGGCGGCTGGTACCCCCAGGAGGCTATGACCCGGGAGGAGGCCCTGCGCTCCTACACTGTATGGGGTGCTTACGCCGGCTTTGAAGAGCATCTGAAGGGCAGCATCGAGGCCGGAAAGCTGGCGGACTTTGTGGTCATCGACCGGGACTACCTGGACTGTCCTGCCGGGGAAATCAAGGATATTCAGGTCTTGCAGACTGTTGTGGGTGGTGAGACTGTGTATCAGCGGGGATAACGGGAGAGTCCCCGACCGAGTTGAAAGGAGATTGGAAAATGGAAACAGCCAAGCAAGAAAGAAAAGAAAAGAAAAGTCTGTTTTACCGCTTTATCCACGGCGTGGAAGTGGTAGGCAACAAACTGCCCCACCCCTTTTACCTGTTCAGCATCCTGATCGTCGTCGCCATCATCCTGTCCGTCATCTTTGCCGGCACCTCCGTCACCTATGAGAAGGCCTCCAGCTCCGGCGCCGCCGCCGAGATGGTCACCGCCACCGTCAAAAACCTGCTGAACAAAGAGACCATCACCTACGTCACCCAGAACATGTACAGCATCTACTACAACTTCTCTCCCATGATGATGATGGGTCTGCTGATGCTGTCCATCGGCCTGGCCGAGCAGGTCGGCCTCTTTGGCGCCGTCATCAAGCGGACCATCGCCGGGGCCAAGCCCGCCTTCGTCTTCGCCATCGTGTCCTTCATCGCCATCAACGCCAACACCGCCTCCAACGCCGGTATCCTGGGCTGCACCGCGGTGTCCGCGGCGGTCTTCGCCTCCATGGGGTATAACCCCTGGTTGGGCATCCTGCTGGCCTATGCCGCCGGCAACGCGGGCATGTCGGCCAACGTCTTCGTGGGCAACCTGGACGTGCTCCTGTCCGGCATCAACGAGTCGGTGTGCAGCACTCTGGGCATCGACACCTCCACTGTCCACGTGCTCCAGAACTGGTACTTCATGGCCGCTTGCGCCATCGTCCTCACCGTGGTCTTTACCTTCGTCACCACCAAGTTTGTCCGCGGCTTCATCGGCGAGCCCAAGGACCTGAGCCTGGTCCAGGCCGACGACGCCAACCGGGAGCTGACCCCCCTGGAGCACAAGGCCCTGCGCAACGCCGGTATCGCCGCCATCGTCTACATCGCCGTCGTGGTGGCTGTGTGTATCCCCAAGAACTCCTTTTTCCGGGCCGACGACGGCAGCATCGTGCCCAACTCCCCCTTGCTCAAGAGCGTGCTGACCCTGCTGTTCCTGTTCTTCCTGGTCACCGCCATTGCCTACGGCCGCACCACCGGCAAGCTGGCCGATTGGAACGATCTGCCCAAAATGCTGGCTGGCAGCATCAACTCCATGGTCAACTTCATGGTCATCGCCCTGCCCGCCTCCGTGTTCATCTACCTGTTCAATGCCTCCAACATCCCCACCGTCCTCGGCGCCGCCGGCGCCGAGTGGATCAAGGCCTCCGGCATCAACGGCTTCGGACTGATGGTGTGCATCGTCTTCTTCTCCACCTTCCTGAACCTGTTTATGACCTCCGGCTCCTCCAAGTGGATGATCCTGGCCCCCATCCTGATCCCTATGTTCTACGCCATCGGCTTCAGTCCCGCGCTGACCACCGTGGCCTACCGCATCGGCGACTCCGCCACCAACGCTATCGCCCCCATCTCCTCCGACGTGGCCCTTATCGTGGGCCTGCTGGGCAAGTACAACACCGACAAGTCCAAAACCCCCGGCATGGGCACCGTGTTCGCCGGCTGTATGCCCTACGCCATCGCCACCATGATCGCCGAGCTGGCCATTCTGGCCGTGTGGTGGGCCCTCAAGCTGCCCTTGGGCCCCGGCGTAGGGATGTTCATCCACTAAATCCCACATTTGTCTGAGAGGAAATTGCCATGACTAATATGCCACTCTTCACCGTCCGCGGCGCCACCCACCGGGAGCGGGGCGCGGACTACGGCCGCCAGTGCCGGGACCTGATCCACGGCGTTCTGGAGCGCTACATCACCTTCTTCAACGGAGGCCACGCCGCCGTGAGCTGGGACGACGCCCGGGAGATCTCCAAACAGTTCCTTCCCTTCCTGCAGCGCTATTCTCCCGAGCTTTTGGAGGAGCTGGAGGGCATCGCCGAGGGCTCCGGCGCCAGCTTCGACGACCTGCTGACCCTCAACTCCCGCTCGGAGGCCATGACCCTCATCAAACGCCCCGCCTCCGACGAGGAGGAGCTGGACGGCTGCTCCAGCGTGGCGGTGCTGCCCGAGGCCATGGGCGATGGGCACACCCTGCTGGCCCAGAACTGGGACACCTACTCCTGGCAGGAGTACGGCACCATCATTCTACAGGTCCTGCGGGACGACGGCCCCGACCTCATGATCGTCACCGAGGCCGGTCAGCTCGCCCGCTACGGCATGAACCAGGCCGGCATCGCCCTGGGCGTCAACAGCCTGCACAAAACCTTCAACACCAAGGTCTTCGGCATTCCGTCGGTCTTCGTCCGCCGTAAGTTCCTGGAGCAGGACCGCTATGTGGACGCCGTCAACAAGATCTTCGGGGCCGAGTCCATGCTGCCCATGTACTATGCGGCGGCCTATGCCGGCGGCGATGCCATGGGCTTTGAGAAGCTGGCGCGAGGCCATCTGGTCCTCTATCCGGAAAACGGCCTCATTGCCCACTCCAACCACCTGAAGCACCCCAAATACGCCTATCAGGTGGACGCCCTGGGCGGCACCCTGTATCGGGACCGCCGCATCCTCAAGCACCTGACGCCCAAGGTAGGGCAGATCACCCGCGAGGATGTGATCACCGCCTTCCAGGATCACTTTGGTTACCCCTTCTGCGTCTGCCGCCACGGCGATGAGCGCAAGAAGGAGCTGGACAAGATCAGCACCCTGGGCTGCATCCTGATGGACACCACGGACAAGCGCATGTGGGTGTGCAAGGGCACCCCGTGCTGCAGTCCCTTCCGGGAATACACCTGGCAGCGGCCCGACAAGCTTGCCCAATGGCAGGACATCGTCCTGTGGTGACGCCTCCCTCCTGCTTCCCTGTGATGCAAACCAATTCCCACCACTCCTCCCACAAGCCGAAAAGGCCGGAGCTCACGCTCCGGCCTTTTCCTGCTCCTCCCAGAAGAAGAAAAAGCACACCACTGCCAGCAGGTCGGCGCAGCCGCCGGGGCTCAGACCCTCCCGGATGAAGGACTCGTCCAGCCGGAGCAGGTCTTCCCAGGAAGGCCCTTCCCCGGCCAGCAGTTCCTCCGCCTCCCGGTGAACCTGGTCCAGGCGCTCCCTGCCCCGCCGCTTGACGATGTTCGTGTCCTCCGCCCGGGCGATCAGCCGGAGGAGCACCAGCGCCAGGGCATCGTTGAGGGAGCGGCCCTCGGCCAGCAGGGCCCGCAGCGCCGTCAGCTCCTCCCGCTCCCGCCGGAAGCCGGAGGCCGCCTCCCCCCGGGCGCCCGTGAGCCCATGGACCCGGAAGGCCGCCTGGCCCGCCGTCTCCGCCCCTGCTCCCAGCCCGCCCAGGGCCGGAGCTGCGATCTCCCCCGCCAGCGCCCCCAGGGCATCGTCGGAGGGGGCCTGCCCCGCCGCGGCCAGCATCCCCGCCGCCGCACAGAGGATGCCCAGGGAAAAGATGGCCCCCTTGTGGGTATTGACGCCCCCGGTGGCCCGATACATCTCTCCCTCGGCGCACATGCCCAGGGTCTGGAGCTCCGCCAGGACCTGCCGGGCCGGAGTCTCCGGGTGGGTCAGTCCCCACCGGGCGCAGGCGCGGAAGTATCCCCCCAGGGCGCAGGTACTGTCCAGAAAGGTGAAGAAATCCATGTCCCGGTGGGCGCCGCTGTTGTTCCGGTCCACCAGTCCCGGCTTGGGCGTGACCGAGACCTCGTAGAGCAGGGCCCGCTGGGCGGCCGCGCCGATGCGTCCGGCCTGGCGGGCGACGTACCAGTCCAGCAGCAGCCGGTCTGTGTACGCCTTCAACTCCTCCACGCTGTGGGCGCGGCTGCGGGCGCACAGGGCGGCGGGCTGGGTACACAAGAAGCAGCGCCGCCCCTCCTGCCCCACGTCCCCCCGGCTCACCTTGGTCCCGTCGGGCCGCAGCACGTCGATGTCCCACAGGCGGCTGGCCCCGCCCTGATCCTCCAGAGCGGTCATCCGGACCTTGACCAACTCCGCCGGCTGGTCCACCGCGAAAAAGGCGGTCTGTCCGGCGGGGCGGTCGGTCACCCGCTCATCCAGGACCGCGCCCAGGGCGGTGAGCACGTCCGCCGTCTGCCGTCGCCCCTCCTCGAACAGGGCGTCCGCCAGGAAATGCCGCTTCACCGGCCCGGCCATGTTCAGGCTCAGGCAAACCAGGCTGGCGCAGCCGCTCTCCGCTAGCATCTGCCGCTGCCGGGCCGCCCGCTCCTCCCGCAGGGCCAGCATCTCCTCCAGGGTGGTCTCCCGCCCCTGCGTCAGGCTGCTCATTGCTGCGCTCCCTCCTCCAGCAGCGCGATCCAGTCCCGCATATAACGGGTCTGGTACATGTTCTTCCGCCAGCAGAGATAGCTGTGGTGGCTGCTCTTCATGTTCTTCAGGAAATAGACGTTCCCCTGCCGCTCCAGATCCGGGTCGGTGCTGAACAAGGGATAGGGGGACAGGGTGACCGCTCCGCTGGACAGGGCGATACGCTTGGCAGTATCGAAGGAGTTGACCTCGGCCAGCACCTTGACCTTCATGCCATATTGCACAAACTGCTCCCGGACGAACTGGCCAATGTGATGTTCCTTTTCCAGCAGGACGAAGGCCTCGCCCTGGGCATCCCGGAGAGAGATGCTGGAGCCGCTGGGGTACTTTCGTGCCAGCGCGGTGTCCTGGGCGCACAGCAACACCAGCTTGTTTTTGGCGAACAGGCGGTACTCCAGGGGCTCCCGCTTACGCTCATACCGGGCCAGCACGATGTCGACGGTGCCGTCCAGCAGCATCTCCTCCAGCAGCGCCGAGCCCCGCTCCTCCACGCACAGCTTGACCTGGGGGTACATCTGAAAAAAACGGGGCAGCACCCGGGGCAGCAAATACATGCCCTCTTGGGCGGAGATGCCAAACCGCAGGATGCCGGTGGATTCTCCGTTCAGGTCGGACAGCTCGTTTTTCAGGTTCTGCTCCAGCATCATGATCTGCCGCCCGGTCTCCACATAGCGCTTTCCCGCCGGCGTGAGCTGCAGCGGCGTGCTGCCCCGCTGGAAAATGGAAGTACCCAGATTCTGCTCCTCCTGTTTAATCGCCTGGCTGAGGGCAGGCTGGGAGACGTGCTGGGTATGAGCTGCAGCGGTAATGTTGCCCTCCTGGCAGACCGCGAGCACATACTGAAGATTCTTCATATTCATGGCAGGTCCCCCTATAACAAATCTGTTATAACAGTTTTAATCTAAATAATATTTTACTTATTGTCAAGCCCCGAGTACAATAGAGTCGACAAAATTTCCAGATACGAAGGAGTGTCTGTTGATGCAGTTGAAAAAGGCGGCCGTCGCCGGGACGCTGGAGTCCAGCGACGTGCAGGTTTCGGTCGAGCCCGGCGAAGGTACCTTGGACATCTCCATCCAAAGCAGTGTGCTCAACCAGTACGGCAGGCAGATCATGGCCACGGTCCGCGAGGTGCTCGATCATCTAGCTGTCGCCGATGCAAAGGTCACCGTAGTGGACATGGGTGCGCTGGACTGCACCATCAAGGCCCGCGTGGAGTGTGCTGTGTTCCGCGGCTGCGGGATCGACGAGGGCTATCCCTGGGGAGGCGAAGTGCGATGATCCCACGTCCCACCCCCGAGCGCTTCCGCCTGCGCCGCACCATGATGTTCCTCAGCGCCCAGAAGCCCGGCCTCATCAAGGACGCCTACATCTACGGTGCCGACAGCCTGATCCTGGACCTGGAGGACGCGGTGGCGGAGAACCAGAAGGACGCCGCCCGCTTCTCCCTCTACCACACCCTGACCACGGTGGATTACGGCGACACCGAGGTGCTGGTCCGCATCAACGGCCTGGACACTCCCCACTGGCGGGAGGACGTGCGGGTGGCCGTGGCGGCGGGGGCCGACGGCATCCGCATTGCCAAGTGTGAGTCCGCCGCCGACATCCGCCAGGTGGAGCACGCCGTGGAGCAGGCCGAGGCCGAGTTCGGCATGGAGCCGGGCCGGACCCTGCTGATGGCGGCACTGGAGAGCCCCAAAGGTGTGCTCAATTCCTACGAGATCTGCTGCGCCTCCAACCGAATGCTGGGCATCGCCCTGTCCGGCGGCGACTTCCGCAAGTGCATGCAGGTCTCCCCCACCCGGGACGGCATCGAGATGGCCGCCGCCCGGGGTCATATGGTTCTCACCGCCCGGGCGGCCGGCGTCCAGTGCTTTGACACCGTGTTCACCGACCTGGACGACATGGAGGGCTTCCGCCGGGAGGTCGCCGACAACCACCGGATGGGCTTCGACGGCAAGAGCGTCATCAATCCCAAGCAGGTCCCCATCGTACATGAGATCTTCGCCCCCACCGAACAGGAGATCGCCGCCGCCGAAAGGATCGTCCGGGCCGTCCAGGAGCAGGCCGCCCAGGGCATCGGCGTCTTTACCATCGACGGCAAGATGATCGACGTCGCCTTTCTGCCCGGCGCAGCCCGCACCATCGCGCTGGCCAAGGCCTGCGGCATCTACAAGGGGGAGCTTTGAGATGAAGAATTTTGTGGGACGCGACATCCCGGATTGCCTGCTCGCCGGCGGCCGTGAGGTCTATCAGGGCAAAAACGCCAAGGACGGCGTCTATTTTACCAAGGCCGGGCCCCGGGTCCGGCGCTGTGAGAAGCCGGTGGAGACCAAGGTGGTCCCCACCCTGAAGGAGGCTCTGCTCCGCTGCGGCGCCCACGATGGCATGACGGTCTCCTTCCACCACCACCTGCGGGACGGCGACTACGTGGTGAACCTGACCGTGGCCACTCTCTTTGAAGAGCTGGGGCTAAAGGACATCACCATCGCCGCCACCTCGCTGGGCAGTGCCCACGACCCGGTGGCCGAGTATATCCGCCAGGGCAAGGTGGTGGGCATCCAGACCAGCGGCATCCGGGGCAAGGTGGGGGAGGCGGTCTCCCGCGGGGAGCTGAAGACCCCCGCCGTCATCCGCAGCCACGGTGGCCGCCCCCGGGCCATCGAGGCCGGGGAGCTCCACATCGACATCGCCTTTGTGGCGGCTCCCACCGCCGATTCCATGGGCAACTGCCGGGGCGTGGGCGGCAAGAGCGACTGCGGCTCCCTGGGTTACGCCATGACCGATGCCCGCTTTGCCGACCACGTGGTGGTGGTCACCGACACCCTGGTCCCCTTCCCCAACTACCCGGCCAGCGTGGAGGCCATCGACGTGGACTGCGTGGTGGTGGTGGACTCCATCGGGGACCCCAAAAAGATCGCCAGCGCCGCCGCCCGGATGACCGAGAACCCCCGGGACCTGATGATGGCGGAGAGCGCCGCCCGGGTCATGGCCGCCACCCCCTATTTCCGGGACGGCTTCTCCTTCCAGACCGGCGTGGGCGGCCCCTCCCTGGCGGTGAACCGCTTCCTCACCCCCCTCATGGAGGAGCGCGGCATCCAAATGGGCTGGGCCATCGGCGGCATCTGCACCTCCATGGTGGAGATGCTCAAGCAGGGCCTGGTGGGCCAGATCATCGACGTGCAGGACTTTGACCTGGGGGCCGTGGAGAGCATCCACCGTACCCCCGGCCACTACGAGATGAGCGCCAGCCAGTACGCCAACCCCGCCAACAAGGGGGCCTTCGTCAACCGTCTGGACTTCGTCATCCTCTCCGCCCTGGAGATCGACGTGGACTTCAACGTCAACGTGCTCACCGGCTCGGACGGCGTGCTGCGGGGCGCCCCCGGCGGCCACCCGGACACCGCCGCCGGCAGCAAGTGCTGTATCATTGTCACGCCGCTGGTCCGGGGCCGGATGGCTACGGTGTGCGACCATGTGGTGACGGTCACCACCCCCGGCGACTGCGTGGACGTGCTGGTCACCGACTACGGCGTAGCCGTCAACCCCCTCCGGGCCGACCTCATCGCCTGCCTGGACGCGGCGGGCATTCCCCACGTGACCATCCAATCCCTGCGGGACCGGGCCTACGGCATCGTGGGCGTCCCGGACGAGCTCCAGTGGCAGGACAAGGTGGTGGCCGTGGTGGAGGCCCGGGACGGCACCATCCTGGATGTGGTCCGGCAGATCAAGCCCTACACCTTCGACGGGACCGCCACGCCCTGATTTTGGATTTTACGCGCTGAGACGCGGGAGGGTTCGATGGACGATATCACGCTGAGACAACTGGACCGGCGGGACCCCGCCGCCGCTGCGGAGTGGCGCCGCCTGCTGGAGCAGGAGGGCATCCACGAAGACCCCCACCTGGACTACACCGCGGGCGTCTATGACCGGCATGAGCGGCTGGTGGCCACCGGCTCCTGCTTCCGCAATACGCTGCGCTGCTTTGCCGTGGACGGGGCCCACCGGGGCGAGGGGCTGCTGAACACTGTGGTCTCCCACCTGGTGGAATATCAGTATGGCCGGGGCAACTGCCATCTGCTGCTGCACACCAAATGCTGCAACCTCCCCGTCTTCCGGGACCTGGGCTTTCACGAGATTGCCCGGGTGGAGGGCCAGGTGGTCTTCCTGGAGAACCGCCCCCACGGCTTCGAGAGCTATCTCAGCCGGCTGCAGCAGGGCCATGGCCGGCAGGCCGCCATCGTCATGAACGCCAACCCATTTACCCTGGGCCACCGGCGGCTGGTGGAGACGGCCTGCCGGGAAAATGACACCGTCCACCTGTTCCTCGTCTCCGAGGACGTGTCCCAGTTCTCCTTCTCCGTGCGCAAACAATTAGTGGAGCAGGGCACCCGTGACCTGCACAACCTCATCTTCCATGAGACGGGCAGCTACCTCATCTCCACCGCTGTGTTTCCCTCCTACTTTTTTCCCAGCAGCGAAGCGATCACCCAGATCCAGGCCGCCCTGGACTGTAAGGTGTTCCTGCGCATCGCCCAGGCCCTGGACGTCACCTCCCGCTACGTGGGCCAGGAGCCCTTCAGCCCTACCACCGCCGTCTACAACGAGATGCTCCGCCGCATCCTGCCGGAGCACGGCGTGACCCTGCGGGAGATCCCCCGCTTCTCCGCCGACAACACGGTCATCAGCGCCTCCAAGGTGCGCAGCCTGCTCTCAGAGCCCCAAAGTCAGGCTTCCAGGCTCATCAAGCTGCTGCCCCCCACCACCTATCAGTATCTGGCCGGAGCACATTTAATCAAATAGCCCCGGCGGGTTTTTCTGCGCATTTGGGGCATCCTGGGAGTGGAGGTGATCGCCATGCCCCTGACCAACGTCCATTTCCACCTGCCTGCCCTGCCGGAGCCTTCCACCCGTCAGGTCCAGCAGGAGCTGTTGGCCATGCCCGGCGTGCTGGAGGTCCGGCTCGACCAGAGCTCCGGCGACCTGGCCGTCCGCTACGACACCGGCGGCACCAGCCGGGAGCTCATTCGGGAGCGGCTGAACCGACTGGGCTGTTTCTTCGTTCAGACCAGCCTGGAGCAGCTTACCAGTTAGCCGTCCAAAAAGAGACCGCCTGCGCCTCAAGGCGCAGGCGGTCTCTTTTTATGTATCTGCGCTCCGGCTCGGCGTTTCCTCCCGCTGATAGCGGGCCACAGTAACGTCATTGATCCAGGCGCGGGACCGGAAGCGCCCCACGCCAAAGCCGAATTTACTTACCTGCTCCATGGTGATGCCGATGTAGACCCAGAAAATCCCCCACTTCAGCGCCAGCCCGAACAGGGCGGCCAGGGGGAGGGCCACCGCCCACAGGGGCAGAATGTCGATGCGCATAGCGGTCCAGACGTCGCCGCCACCCCGGAGGACTCCCACAATGTTGGTGGAGTTGAAGGCCCGCAGGGCCAGCGTAGTCCCGGTAAAGGTGAGCATCATGGTGGCGATGCCCGCCGACCGTGCGGACAGGTCGAAGATAGGGTAGACCCACACCGGCAGGAGGAAGTGGGCGGCCAGCACCAACAGCCCCCCCAGTACACCCCCGCACAGAAGGGCCAGGGTGTTCATGGTGGCCCCCACCTCGTAGACCGTATCCCGCCGCCCCGCGCCGATCTCCCGTCCCACGATGATGGCGGTGGAACCAGCCACGGCAAAGATGGCCACCGAGCAGATGTCCTCGATGTTGCCCGCCAGGGCACGGGCGGCCAGGATGGCGGCACTTCCCTCCATGTGGCCCATGATCACTTTATATAAGGTAGTGCCCAGGCCCCACATGGTCTCGTTGAGCACCACGGGGCTGGAGTAGCGCACGAACTTTCCCACCAGCTCCCTGCTGGGCCGGAGCAGCAGGGCAAACTGCAGCCGGAAGCGCCGGTTGGTCAGAGCGTAGATTGCCATAGCCACAAACTCCACCACCCGGGACGTCAGGGTGGCGACCGCAGCGCCCACCACGCCCAGCGCCGGGGCCCCCAGATTGCCAAAGATCAGCACCCAGTTGAGAAAGGTGTTGGTGCACATGGAGATGGAGAAGATGATGAGCCCCAGCTTGGGGTTCTCCATACTGCGGTGGGCCCCCACGTAGACCCCGGTGATGCTGTTGAGAATGTAGGAGGGGCCCACGATGCGGGCGTAGTCGGCGGCGATCTCCACCAGGGCGGCGTCGTTCACCAGCAGACCCATAAGCGGGCGTGGAAAGGCCATCATCACCAGGGCAAAGAGAATGGAGATGGCCCCCGCCACATAGCAGCCGATGCCGATGACCCGATTGATGTTCTCCCGGTCACCCTTGCCCCAATATTGGCTGATGAGGACGGAGGAGCCACTCTGCAGGCCGAAAATGACCAGTTGGATGACGAACACCGGCATGTTGGCGGTGGTGACCGCCGCCAAGGGGGTCTCGCCCAGCATCCCTACCATCAGGGTATCGACGAGGCCCAGAGACGTGGTGACCAGATTCTGCAGGATAATGGGGATGGCCAGGATCACCACGTCTTTGTAGAAGGCCCTCCCGCGTCTCATATAGTGGAACATCATTACCTCACTGCAATGCGATTTTTTTGAATCTCGGCCAGTGCGTCGGCCAGAGCCTCAGCGTCCCGGCGGGTGCTGTCCGGCCCGAAAGAGACCCGCAGCACCCCCATCAGCTCCTGCTTGCTCAGGCCCAGGGCGGCAAAGACATGGCTGGGCTTCCCCCGATGGCAGGCCGAGCCGGAGGACACGCAGATGCCCCGGTCGCTCAGGTCCCGCACCAGCATCTCGCTGGGGTAGCCCGGCAGGCTCACCGCGCAGATGTGGGGGGCATCCCCCGCGCTGATTACCCGGAGGCCCTCCACTTGGGCCCGGAGCCGCTCCAGAGCGTACTCCTTCACATCGGCTATGTGCCGGATGGCCTTCTCCCCGCCCCAGGCCCGGCAGGCCGCCGCCAAGGCCGCGATCTGGGCCGTGGGCTCGGTGCCGGAGCGCAGCCCGCCCTCCTGCCCGCCGCCGGGGAGCAGAGGCTTCCACTTGGAAATCCGCTCCTTTTTGATATACAGGGCCCCGATGCCCTTGGGGGCCCGGACCTTGTGGCCGCTGATGGTCACCAGGTCGGCGCCCAGACCCCGGGGGGTGAAGGGCACCTTTAAAAAGCCCTGCACCGCGTCGGTGTGGAGCAAGGCTGGGCATTGGGTCCGCCGGATGGCCTCCGCCGCCGCCTTCACGGGCTGGATGGTCCCCAGCTCATTGTTCACCAGCATCACCGACACCAGCACCGTGTCCGGCCGCAGGGCGGCGGAGAGCTCCTCCGGGTCAATGTGCCCGGTCCGGTCCGGTCGGAGCCGGGTCACCTCATAGCCCTGCTCCTCCAGCTCCCGGATGGGCTCCAGCACGGCGGCGTGCTCGATGGCGGTGGTGACGATGTGCTTTCCCTTGTGCCGGTTGTACCGCACCGCCCCCCGCACAGCCCAATTGTCCCCCTCGGTGCCGCAGGAGGTGAAGAACAGCTCCTCCGGCGCGCAGCCCAGGGTGTCCGCCACCGTCTGCCGGTCCTCCCGGAGCCGGGCGGCCGCCCGTCCTCCCCAGGCATAACGCGAGGAGGGATTGCCGAACTCCTCCGTCATGACCTCCAGGGCGGCCCGGGCCGCCTGGGGACACACCTGTGTCGTAGCCGCATTGTCCAGATAAACCAGCATGTTTCTGCCCCTCCCACGTTGTTCACGTTCCGATATTGTATGTCAAAGCCAGTGGGAAGTCAACCCCGCCAAAATTCCCTCTTATTCACTAGGATTTTGTTGACAAGTCCCCGTCGGAACGCTATACTGAAAGGCGAAAAGTGTGCGGTCCGGCCGCAAATCCTGACTTTTGGAAAGGAAATCTGCTATGAGCGCCATCAAGCTGCGTGAGGGTATCTGGTCCGTCGGCATTCTGAATCCCGCCCTGCGGGTATTTGACATCGTCATGGAGTCCAAATACGGCACCTCCTACAATGCCTATCTGCTCACCGGAGAGAAAAACGTCCTCATCGAAACCGTCCACCTGGACTATTGGGACGAGTTTGTGTCCAACGTGGAGGAGGTCCTCCCCCTGGAACAGGTGGACTACCTGATCATGAACCACACCGAGCCCGACCACTCCGGCAGCGTGGCCCGGCTGCTGGAACGCTGCCCCAATCTGACGGTGCTGTGCACCACCTCGGCCAAGAAGTTCCTCACCGCCATCGCCAACCGGGCGCTCCCCTGCCGGGTGGTGAAGGATGGAGACACCCTGGACCTGGGCAATAAGGTCCTCCACTTCCTCACCGCTCCCCTGCTCCACTGGCCCGATTCCATGTTCACCTGGGACCCGGCGGACCGAACCCTGTTCACCTGTGACTTCCTGGGGGCCCACTTCTGCGAGCCCACCATGAAGGACACCGGCATCCACCCCGTCTACCGGAATGCCTACGAGGGGGAGCTGCGCTACTATTTTGACTGCATCTTCGGGCCCTTCAAGCCCAGCGTTCTGGCCGGACTGGACAAGATGCCCGCCGAGGCCGAGCTGGTCTGCCCCAGCCACGGCCCCGTCCTCACCGAGACCCTGGCCCATGCCAAGGAGCGCTACCGCGCCTGGAGCACCCCCGCCCCCAAGTCCGGCCCCACCGCCGCCGTGCTCTACTGCTCGGCTTACGGCTGCACCAAGGCGATGGCCGAGGCCGCCGCCCGGGCCCTGGCGGACGAGGGCTTTCAAGTCACCGCCGCCGATCTGGTCTATGACGCCGCCGACGTATCCGGTCTGGTCAACGGCTGCGACGTGGTCCTCTTCGGCGCCCCCACCATCAACCGCAATGCCCCCGAGGCCATCTGGCACGCCGTCCACGCCGTGGACGCCATCAACACCAAGGGCCGGGCCGCCGGCGCCTTCGGCTCCTTCGGCTGGACCGGCGAGGCCGCCGACATGCTTCAGGCCCAGCTCGCCCAGTTGAAATTCAAGACCTTGGAAAAGCCCTTCAAGGTCTGCTTCCGGCCCACCGAGGCCGACCTAGCCGCCGTGGCCGACTACGCCCGGGCCGTGGCCGCCCTGACCGCCCCCGCTAAGCCCGCCGCACCCAAGGCTCAGAAGTATGTCTGCTCCATCTGCGGCTACATCTATGACCCGGAACAAGGCGACGCCAAGGGCGGCGTCGCCCCCGGAACCCCCTTCGAGTCCCTCCCCGCCGACTGGGTGTGTCCCCTGTGCCGCATGGGCAGGGAGATGTTCAAGCCTGCTCCCTGACCAATGTAAAAAAGCCTGTTCGGATGTCCGAACAGGCTTTTTTATACCTCTTTCCGCCCATCCCCCAGGATGAGGGCCTCCCGCTCCTGCCGAGTCAGGCTCCGGTCCCGCAGGCGGTAGAGCCCGCTCCCCAGGGCCGTCAGCCCCAGGGCCAGCAGGTACTCCAGGGGCGTCAGCGCCCCCGGGCTGAAGGGTAGCAGGATGTTCCCCGCCAGAAAGAGGGCGGCCAGAACACCGAACGCCGCCATGGGCCTCCCGCCGGGCATGCGCACCGGCCGGGGCAGGTCGGACCGGGTCCGGCGCAGCCGCAGCACCGCCGCCAGGGTCATGACCCACATGACGATGGTGGCCAGGGAGGCCACGTGGATGAGGGGCCGGAAGAAGAGCTTTCCGGTGAAGGGGGCGGGCAGGACGAAGGCGGCGGCGAACCAGACGCACCGGGTGGGGGTCCCGTACCGGGGGTGGAGCCGCCCGAATCCGCCGGGGACCAGCTTGGACCGGGCCAGGCCGTAGAGCATCCGGGAGGAGGAGTAGAGGGTGGAGTTCATCACCCCCACCGCCCCCACAAGGGCTGTGGCCAGGAAGGCCAGGCGCACCGCCGGCCAGCCGGTGATGGACACCAGCACATCGGCAAAGGGGGCGGTGCGGTCCACCGCCGTCCGCCAGGGCAGGTTCCCCGCCACCGCGGTGGGCACCAGGCACAAAAGGGCGGTGACGATGAGCAGGCAGGTAATCAGGGCGGCTCCCGCCTTCCGCGCGGCGGAGCCGGTGGCGTCGGCCGCCGCCTTGGCCACCGTCTCCCATCCGGCCACCGAGAACACCAGCATGGACAGCAGGGAGGCCGAACCGCTGAAGTGGAATTCCAGCCCACCGTCGGCGGCGTAGACCGCCGGGTCGAAGTGGGAGAAGCAGACCGCCAGCCCGGCCAGGCACATGGTGAGCAGCACCACGGTGGCCAGCTTGGCCAGGGAGGCGCACAGGTCGGCGCCTCGGTACTGGATATAGACAATGGCGCCGGCCAGGGCAAGCTGGCACAGCACATTGGGCAGGGTCACCGAGTGGCCTCCCACCGTATAGAGCAGCCCCACCCGGCCCAGGGCGGGAAACAGCTCATCCAGCAGGGAGATGGCGGCCAGGTCCACCCAGCAGAAGACGATGGAGTTCATCAGCACCCCCGCCCAGCCCACCGCAAAGCCCCCGCCGGGGCCGAAGGCGGCGCTGGAGTAGACCACCTCGCCCCCTTGCCGTGGCAGCATGGGGATGGCCTCCATATAGGCAAAGGCGAAGGGCAGCTCGACGACGATGCACAGGGCAAACGCCACGGCCAGGTTCAGGGGACCTCCCGCCACCTCCAGCCAGGGGCCGGTGAGCAGGAGCCAGGACGTACCCAGCATACACCCAATGCCCATGGCCACCAGGCCGAAAAAGCTGATGGACTTGTTGCCGTCTCCCATATACCGCGCCTCCCTGCCGGGTCTCCCCAGCCGTGCAGCCGGGTCCCGCCCCGTTCATCACCGCCCAAGGGCGTACCGCGCTGTGTGGTAATCTCTGGAACAGACATAAAAGTTGTATTCGTATGCCGCGCTCCGGGCCGTTCCGAAGCTGCTCAGGTTCTCCACCCGGATCCGGTATGCAATCCCTGCATCCGCCGGTTGCATGGGGTCATCATGGGTCAGCCCTCCCTCCCCAGCATCTATTTCCGCTTCTTATCCCGCAGATAAATGTGCTTGGTGTGGGGGTTGGAGGTCTGCCGCGCGTCCACCTCGAAGCGGGGCAGGCTTTTGATGAGGGTGGTGAGCTTGGAAAAGCCATAGTTTCGGGGGTCGAAGTCGGGTCTCTGTTTGGCCAGCAGGTTGCCCAGCTCTCCCATAAAGGCGTAGCCGTCCTCGTCCGCGATCATCTCCAGCGCGTCGGCGATCAGATCCACCATCTCCGGCGGCACTCCCCGCTCGGGTTCGGCGGCGGGCGGCTCCGGCACGGGGGGCTCCGGCGCGGGCTCCGGGACCTCGGCCGCCTTCTTCCGGCCCTTCCGGCTCTTGCCGGCGGCTGGCTCCTCCGGCCTGGCGGCGGACGGCTCTTCTTTGGCAACCTCCGCCTGCTCCTGGAGCTTCCGGGCCGCGGCCCGTGCCTTGTCCCCGGCAGCCCGTATGACCTCGATGTAGACAAATTTGTCGCAGGAAGCGATAAAAGGCTGGGGGGTCTTCTTCTCCCCCATGCCGATGACCTTCATCCCCGCCTCCCGCAGGCGGATTGCCAGCCGGGTGAAGTCCGAATCGCTGGAGACGATGACAAAGCCGTCGCACCGCCCGGTGTAGAGCACATCCATGGCGTCGATGATCATGGCCGAGTCGGTGGAGTTCTTGCCGGTGGTGTAGCTGTACTGCTGGATGGGGGTGATGGCGTTCTCCAGCAGGATGGGTTTCCAGGAGGCCATATTGGGGGTGGTCCAGTCTCCGTAGATGCGCTTGATGGTGGGGGTGCCGTAGACGGCGATCTCCGCCATCACGTCCCGCATGGCGGTCCGGGAGGCGTTGTCCGCGTCGATGAGCACCGCCAGGCGCAGATCTCTGTCATTTTGCTGTGGCATGTGATCCTCCCTTAGTCGCTGAGCACGAAATGGAAATAGCGCAGCATCTCGTACCAGTCGTCGCTGTCGAAGCATACATTTTTGCCGTCCTCCAGCCGGGCGCCGGGGTAGAAGCTCTTGGAGTAGGCCAGCTTGTGTTCCCGGAACCGGATGACCGACTCGAAATGGTCGGGCATGTGCACCCGGCACCGGTCGGCTTTTTTCACCGCCTCCTCGGCGCCCGCCCGGATGCGCTCCACCGCCACCGCCGGGTGGAGGGAGACCACCCCTCCGCCCACACCCCGATTGACAGGGACAGTGACGATCTCGGGGATGAGCTCCCGGGCGAAGGCGCACAGGTCGGCGTCGCCGGACAGGAAGGCCACCGGCACGCCGTAATAGCCGGCGGTGTAGGAATTGAGAAGAAACTCGCTGGCCCGCACGCCATTGATGGCAACGTACTCGTTGCCCAGGTTCATGGTGTGGCTGAGGGGATTGCCGGGGCAGGCGGCCCAGGCGTGATAGCCCGTGAAGAGCACCGCCCCGAAGGGGGCGGAATCCAGTCCCGACATCATGGACAGCGGGTCCCCGGTCCACCCCCGCAGGATGCGCGTCTCTCTGGGCAGGGCGGTGGGGTCAAGATTGCGGGCGGTGTCGTGGGCATCCTTCAGGAGAATATCTTCCGCCCCCGCCGCCACGGCTCCGGCGCAGGCGGCGGCTACCTCCCGGGTCATCTGCTGCTGGAAGGGCCGGTAATCGTCCATGGTCTTGCGCTCGGTCTCGGACCAGTCGGCGATGCCGCAGGTCCCCTCGATGTCGGCGCTGATATAGATCTGCATTGCTGTACACTCCTTTTTCTCTCCGACGGGGCGGTTTCGCCCCGATATTTTCCTTTTTAAGTATACCACATCCCTTTTTCTTTGGATACAGCAACCTGTGGGACTTTTGGGCAATTTTTGTCGCTTTGTGGAAAAATTTTTCTCAATTTCCGGTTGGTATTGTCCTCCGCCGCGTGTTTGTGATACAGTATAGATACGCTGCGAAAGGGGGAAGGCGCATGCCGCCCGGCCTGACCGCGCTGGAGCTGGAGACGGATCGCGCTCTGCTCCAGCAGATCTACGAGCAATATGAGCCCCGGATGTACCGTGTGGCCCTGCAGGTGCTGAAGTCCTCCGTCCTGGCGGAGGACGCCGTTCACGATGCGTTTCTCAAGCTCATCAAACATTTTTCCGAAATCCGCAAAATTTCCTGTAAGGAATTGGAGCCCTTCGTCGTTATTATAGTGAAACGGACTGCGCTGGACCTGCTCAAGCAGGAGAAGCGGCTGACCTCGCTGGAGGACGGCTGGGACCCGCCCGCCGGGTCCGGTCCCGAAACCGAGACCGCCTACCACCGCCTGGTGGAGCTGATCCGCTCCATGCCGGACACCTACCGGGAGGTGCTGGAGCTGCGCTGCGTGCTGGAGTGGTCCAACAAGGACATCGCCCGGCGACTCTCCCTATCGGAAAATGCCGTGGCGGTGCGTCTGATGCGGGGCAAAGCCTTGCTGCAAAACAAACTGGAACAGGAGGGGTACGGCCGTGAAGGATTCGGAATTTGACGCTCTGCTGCGCAGCGCCCTTCTGGAGGCCGCCCGACTGGATGCCGAGGCCCTGACGGAGGGTGAGACCGAGGCGCCATCCCGCTCGCTGGAGTATCAGGCCGAAATGGCCGCCCTGCTGCGGGACCCCATCCGCGGCGGTGCCCGGCCCAAGGTCCGGCCCGGCCTGTGGCGGCGCAGCCGCCTGTTCCGCTCGGCGGCCTGTCTGGCGCTGGGGGCGGTCCTGTGCCTGGGCAGCGCCGTGACCTTCAGCCCGAGCGCCCGGGCCTGGGTGGTCCACTTCTTCAGCCAGCGCTTTGAGGACCACTCCGCCTTCTCCTTCCAGGGGGATGGGATGGACGGCCCGGACGACGTCCTCTACCGGCCCACCTACCTCCCCGCGGGCTATATGGAGGACCGCTCCCAGGGCGATCTGCCCGAGGATATGGCCATCTACGTCAACGATCAGGAGCAGTTCCTCTACTTCTCCTATATGGCCGGCAACACCGCCGGCACCTTCGCCGTGGACAACGAGCACTCCACGGAAAAGCTCATCACCATCGGCAAGGACTGTCAGGCCCATCTGCTGGAGACCATCAGTCCCGACTATCCCAGCTTCCTCATCTGGATGGACGAGGAGAAGGGGGCGGCCTTCCTCATCGACGGCTACGTCTCCCCTGAGGAGCTCATCCGGGTGGCGGAGAGCGTGCAGGCGCAGTAAGCGCCCGGTCTGCATCCATCTTTACGGGAGGGAGCCGCGATGAAGAAAACGCCAAGACATACCGCCGTCTGGTTCGTCGTCACCTTTGCAGTGTGCGCTCTGGCGCTGGGTACCTTCTACCGGACCAGCGCCCAGGGTGAGCTGTCCCCCCATGTGCGCTATCAGGGGGAGTATTACGCCTGCCTGCATGACCAGCCTCTGGACTACGGCCGGCTGGAGGAGCGGCTTCTCCCCGCCGGCGTGGTGGATACCCTGGTGGAGGAACGGGCGGAGCGGGACTTTCAGACCAACTGCGAGGCCTACTGGGGCGGCGGGCTGTACCGGGACCCCAGCCAGGCGGACACACTCTACCTCCGGCTGAACGCCAATACGCCGGAGGAGACGCTGCTGCTGCTGGAAAAGGCAGCCTGAACTTCACGGAAAAGCGCCGGGGCAATGCCCCGGCGCTCTGTGGTTTCGTATTACAGCGCGTCCTCGATGAGGCCGTAGCCGCCGTTTTCTCTTTTATACACCACGGAGAAGGCTCCGCCGGCATCCTCGTTCTTGAAGGCGAAGAAGGCGTGGTCCACCAGGTTCATCTGGAGGATGGCCTCTTCCTGGGTCATGGGCTTGATGGGGAAGCGCTTGACCCGCTCGATCCTGAACTCCTCCTCCTCCTCGGGCACGAAGTCCGAGACCTCCGCCACATCCACGGACCGCTCGAAGGCGTCCTTGCGCAGACGTTTTTCCAGGCGGGCCTTGTTCTTGCGGATCTGACGCTCGATGGTGGACACGGCCGCGTCGATGGAGGCCCGCATGTCGGAGGTGCTCTCGGAGGCGCGGAGGATCATACTGCCGGAGCGGACGGTAACCTCGGCCCGGTTCCGGTCCTTTTCTACGCTAAAAGTAATGGCAGCCTCCGCTTCGCTGCTGAAATAGCGGTCCAGCTTGCCCACCTTTTTTTCGGCGTAGGCATGGACGGATGCAGGCAGGGTGACCTTCTTGTCGGTGAATACGAATTTCATTCGATTCAGCTCCTTCTTCCGCCCCCGGTGGGGGGCTATCGTTGACGGCGGACGGAGTGCCCGTCCTCCGGGTATTTTTATTATACCAGCTTTCCCCCAAAAAGTCACCGCCAATCTGGAAATATTCTGTGAACTTTTCACAATGTGCGTTTGGAGCGGCCGTCAGCCCTTGACCTGTTTTCCCCCGATGAACACATAGCGCACCTTCCCGTTCCAGTCCAGTGGATGGCCGGTGGTGACCACAATATCGGCGTCCTTGCCCGGCTCCAGAGAGCCTACCCGTTTGTCCAGACCGGCCAGCCGGGCGGGATGGATGGTGATGGCGGCCAGGGCCTCCTCGGGCTCCAGACCGCCCCGGACCGCCAGAGCGGCGCAGATGGGCAGGTATTGGATGGGGATCACCGGGTGGTCGGTGCAGATGGCCACCGGCACCCCCGCTCGGGCCAGAATGGCCGGATTCTCGATGGTCAGGTTGGCCAATTCCGGCTTGCTGCGGTCGGTGAGGCTGGGCCCGGTGATGACCCCCGCCCCCTCCGCCGCCAGCAGCTCGGGCAGCAGGTGGCCCTCGGTGCCGTGGACGATGACGTATTTCAGGCCGAACTCCCGGCAGATCCGCACCGCGGTGGCAATGTCATCCGCCCGGTGGGCGTGGATGTGGACGGGCAGCTCCCCCCGCAGGACGGGGATCAGGGCCTCCAGCTTGGCGTCGTAATCCGGTGCGTCGGTATCCTCCTCGGCATCGGCCTTGTCCTGCTTGTCCATGTACTCCAGGGTCTTGGAGAGCTCCTGCCGGATGACCGCCGCGGTGGCCATCCGGGTGATGGGGGTCTCCTTGCGCTCGTTATACACTGTTTTGGGATTCTCCCCCAGGGCCATCTTCATGGCCGCCGGGGCCCGGAGCACCATCTCGTCCACCCACCGTCCGTCGGTCTTGATGGCGGCAAACTGCCCGGCGATGGGATTGGCGCTGCCCGGCCCGGTGAGCACCGTGGTGACGCCCCCCTCCCGGGCCTCGTGAAAGCAGCGGTCCTGGGGATTGATGGCGTCGATGGCCCTAAGCTGTGGGGTACAGGGGTCGGTGGACTCGTTGCCGTCGTCGGCCTCAAAGCCCAGAGCATTGCCGAACATGCCCAGATGGCAGTGGGCGTCGATGAAACCGGGCAGGATGTGCCCGCCCCCGGCGTCGTACACCGGGCCGGCCGCCGCCGCGGTCCGGGCAGACATCTCCCCCACCGCCCGGATCTTTCCATTCTCTACCTCCACATAGCCGTGGGGGATCACCGGCCCAGCCATAGTGTGGACCACTCCGTTGAGGATGCGCATCATGATTTTCCGCCTTTCGACAAAAGTTCTCATTGACATTTTTAGGAAGTTTATGTAAGATAGGCTTGTACGCGAGGAAGCGTATTCCCACTCTGGCTGGAGTTCATTCCATTCTCCCGCACAATCCCCTTCTTTGAGCGCCCTGGTGCTTCCGGGCGCTCCCTTTTTTGCCCCGGACAAAAAAAGGGCGCGGCCTCCGGCCGCGCGCTTTTTCCATTTTTACTTGCGTCCTCCGCGGCGGGAGCTCTTCTTCTCTAAGTACCGCATCTCGGACAGCTTGCTGTCCGAGGCCTGCATAAAGTGCTTGAGGCGGTCCTCAAAGGTCTCCGGCTCGGCAGGCTGCGCGCCGCGAAAGCCGCCGGAACGGCCGCCCTGGCGGGGTGCGCCGCCGGGACGGGGCGCGCCCTGGCCCGCGGGCCGCGGGGGGCGGGGAGGAGGATCCATCGCCTTTTTGATGGACAGATTGATGCGGTTGTTGTCATCAATGCCGATGACCTTCACCTTGACCTCCTGTCCCTCCGTGAGGTAGTCCTTGACGTCGTTCACGTAGGAATAGGCGATCTCCGAAATGTGCACCAGCCCGGACCGGCCGCCGGGCAGAGACACAAACGCGCCGAATTTTGTGATTCCTGTCACTTTTCCTTCCAGGATCGAACCAACACCAAACTCCATACCTTTTGCTAAATCCTCCTTGCAATTTACCCCGGGGACCCTCGCTCAGTTCGAGGCGATGAAAATGCGCTCGTCCGGCGCAGCCAGGCCCAGCCTGTCGCGGGCAATGTCCTGGATGCGCTCAGGGTCGCCGCTGTTTTCCACGTCGTCGGCCAGGTCGGCGTTTGCCTGGGTCTGCGCCGCCACCTGCCGGCTCAGGTCGTCCCGCTCCGCCTGGGCGGAGGCGATCTGTCCCTGCAGATTCAGGAGAGAAGTCGCCAGGTAAATCAGCAGAGCGAGTACGACGATTTTTGTGAGCAGACCCGCCTTTTTTGTCTTTACCACGGCCCTTTTCCCCCTTTTCCGCGCCCTGATTTCGCTTCAGGGTCTCCATTTCTCCGGGTATCAGCCTTATTTTATACCATCTCCGGCTATAATGAAAGATATTTTTTGCAATTTTAATAAGTTTTTTACACAGAAGGCCCAGCCAAATCATGGGCAGGGCGGCCAGATGGCAGAGATAAGCGATCCCGTCGGCCAGCAGGCCCGCGAGAAAGAGGGCGGGGCGGCTGAGGAGGAGGAAATAGAATACCGCCCCCACCCCCACGGCGATGACCATAAAGATCCGCAGCCGCCCTCCGGTGGCCACGGCGTAGACGAAAAGGGCGGCGGTGAGCAGGAGCCAAAAGAGGAAATCCAGGACGGGGCCCAGCAGGGGGAGGCGTAGCCTGCGCCGGAGGACCCGCATAAGGTCGTAGACCAGGCCCGCCCCCATGCCCAAGATCGCCGCCCCGGCAAAGGTAAGAGCCTGGTCCCACAGGTCGATGCCCATCCTACCGGAACAGCCGGGCGAAGAACCCGCCCCGGTCCCCGGCATCGTCCTCATAGGTGAGGGAGTCCACCGAGCCCTCCACCTTCAGGTCCCCGCCGTCCAGACTCAGCTTCTCGATGTGCAGGTCCTCCCCCCGCACCACCAGGGAACCTTTGGAGGTGGACATGACGATGGTGGTTTCGTCAAAGCTCTCCACCTCCTCCACTCCGGAGACCGTCAGGGACTCCCGTCCCTCCAAAATCACGTGGTGGGCCGCCTCCGGACGGACCCGTTTCTCCTCGTATTGCATCCTGATCCCGCCTTTCCCACAGCTTTGTACCATCTTATGGGACAGGGCGGTCAGATATGCTTCTCAGTGGGAAAGGGCTCGCTTCAGGGGCCGGGCCAGCAGAGTGGTGACGGCAATCTTCAAAAAGTCCCCGGGCAGGTAGATCAGCATCCCCGCCCGGACCACATACCAGATCGACAGGCCCTTATCCAAATAGACGTTCAGGATCAGGTACATATACGGCAGACCCACCAGGTAGAGTACCCCCAGCCCGGCCAGGCAGGCCGGGACGATGCGCCGGGCCTGGGTCCCCTCCCCCGCCAGACGGCCGATGACCCAGGCGGCGGGGATCAGTCCCAGCAGGAAGCCGAAGCTGGGCTGGAACACATAGCCCAGGCCGCCGCCCATGGTAAAGACGGGCAGGCCCGCCAGCCCCAGCGCCACATAGACCGCCTGGGAGGCCGCCCCCCAGCGGGGCCCCAGCAGAACCCCCGCCATGGCAGTAAAAAAGAACTGGAGGGTCAGGGACAGGGCGCCCAGGGGAATCTTCAAAAAGGCCCCGATGGCGGTGAGGGCGGCAAACAGAGCCGCCAGGATCAGGGAACGGGTCTTACTGTGCATACGGGTCGCTCCAATCGTAAACCATTTTTTATATTGAGTTTACAATAGTATAGCGCAGCCATCGCCGGTTGTAAACTATTTTTTAATTTTTGTTGACAGCCTTTGGCCCTCAGCTATAATAAAAGGGTATTAGGGTGTCTTGTCAAGGGTCCAGGCAAAAAGGAGGCTTTGATATGCTGGAGGAAGAGGTCCTGGCGCTGCTGCGCGGCCATGGGGAGGGGCATCTCTCCGGAGAGGCCATGAGCCGCACTCTGGCGGTAAGCCGCGCGGCGGTGTGGAAGGCGGTGGAGGCCCTGCGGCGGGACGGCTACCAGATCACCTCCGCCCCCAATCGGGGCTACCGCCTCGCCGGCGGTCCCGACCGCATCCGGGCAGGCGAGCTGGCCGGAGCTCTGGCAGGCCGCACCGTCGGGCGGGAGCTGGTCTGTCTGGAGACGGTGGACTCCACCAACACCGAGGTCAAGCGCCGGGCCGCCGCCGGAGCGGCCGAGGGTCTGGCCGTTCTGGCCGAGGAGCAAACCGCCGGCCGGGGCCGTAGGGGGCGCTCCTTTCAGTCCCTTTCCGGCAAGGGACTTTACTTGTCTATCCTGCTGCGGCCGGCCGTCTCGCTGGCCGATCTGTCCCAGCTCACCGCCTGGACGGCGGTGGCGGTCTGCCGCGGCATCCAGGCCTGCTGCGGAGCGGAGCCCCAGATCAAGTGGACCAACGACATCCTTCTGAATGGAAAAAAGCTGTGCGGCGTCCTGACCGAGCTGGAGCTGGAGGCCGAGAGCGCCGCCCCGAGCCATGTGGTGGTGGGCCTTGGGGTCAACGTGAGTCAGACCGCCGCGGACTTTGGCCCGGAACTGGCCGATATCGCTACCTCGCTGAAGCTGGAGGGCTTTTCCGTCCGCCGTGCGGAGCTGGCGGGGCGGATCTTGGCCGCGCTGGACGACCTGTATGCCGCCTTCCCCGCCGGCAAGGCGGACTATCTGTCCGACTACCGGGCCCGGTGCGCCACCACGGGCCGTGAGGTGCTGCTGCTCCGGGGGGGCGCCCAGGTCCCCGCCTTCGCCGAGGCCGTCGACGACGACTTTGGCCTGGTGGTCCGCTGCCCCGACGGCCGCCGGGAGACCGTCACCTCCGGCGAGGTGTCGGTCCGGGGCCTGATGGGACAATATGTGTAAAGGAGGATGCCCTTTATGAATGCCGTCCAACGCCGGGAGGCCCTCTCCCGCTGCCTGACCGAGACCCTCTGCCCGGTGAGCGCCACCGCCCTGGCCCAGCGCTTTTCCGTCAGCCGCCAGATCATCGTGGGGGACATCGCCCTGCTCCGGGCGGCGGGAGCCAACATCGTCTCCACACCCCGGGGCTACCTGGTGCCCCGGGAGGTAGGCGGGCGGCTGCGCACGCTGGTCTGCCGTCACAGCGCCGCCGAGCTGGAGCCCGAGCTCAACATCATGGTGGACAACGGCTGCACCGTCATCGACGTGGCGGTAGAGCACCCGGTGTACGGCCAGCTCTCCGGGCGGCTGGAGCTCTCCTCCCGGTATGATGTGGGAGAATTTATACGCAGGGTAAAGGAGGAGGGGGCCAAACCCCTCAGCGTCCTCACCGACGGCATCCACCTGCACACCCTCCGCTGCCCGGACGAGGACGCCTTTCAACGTGTCCGGACCGCGCTGGATGCGGCGGGCTTTCTGGTGAAGGAGTAGCTTCCGCTTGACAAATATCCAAAATCCGCTATAATAGGACCTTACAGGTGTCTTGACACCTGTAAGGTCCTATTATTTTACCCAAAGGAGCCCGCCACTATGGACAAGCTCAACGCCTTCCTCCAGCGCAAAAACATCGTCATCTCAGCCAAGCGATACGGCATCGACGCCCTGGGGGCCATGGCCCAGGGCCTGTTCTGCTCCCTGCTCATCGGCACCATCATCAAGACGCTGGGCCAGCAGCTCGGCGTCCCGTTCCTGGTGGACATCGGCGGCTACGCCTCGGCCATGTCCGGCCCCGCCATGGCCGCCGCCATCGGCTACGCCCTTCAGGCCCCTCCGCTGGTCCTCTTCTCCCTCATCGCCGTGGGCTCCGCCGCCAACGGCCTGGGCGGGGCCGGCGGCCCTCTGGCCGTACTCGTCATCGCCATCCTCGCCGCCGAGATTGGCAAGGCCGTCTCCAAGGAGACCAAGGTGGATATTCTGGTCACTCCCCTGGTGACCATCTGCGCGGGCGTGGCTCTGTCGGCCTGGTGGGCCCCCGCCATCGGGGCGGCGGCCTCCGCCTTTGGCCAGCTCATCAAGGACACCACCGTACTGCAACCCTTCTGGATGGGCATTGTCGTGTCCGTGCTGGTGGGCATCGCCCTGACCCTTCCCATCTCCTCCGCCGCCATCTGCGCCGCCTTCGGCCTCACCGGCCTGGCGGGAGGGGCGGCCGTGGCGGGCTGCTGCGCCCAGATGGTGGGCTTCGCCGTCCTGTCTTTCCAGGAAAATCGCTGGGGCGGCCTGGTAAGTCAGGGCATCGGCACCTCCATGCTCCAGATGCCCAACATCGTCCGCAATCCCCGCATCTGGCTCCCCGCCATCGTCACTTCCGCCATCACCGGCCCCATCGCCACTTGCGTCTTTCGGTTAGAGATGAACGACCCCGCCGGCGGCGTGGCTTCGGGCATGGGCACCTGCGGCCTGGTGGGGCAAATCGGCGTCTATGCCGGCTGGGTCAGCGACGTGGCCGCCGGCATCAAGCCCGCCATCACCGCCTTTGACTGGGCGGGGCTGGTCCTGGTCTGCTTCATCCTCCCCGCCGTACTCTGCTGGGCCCTGGGTCTGGGATGCCGGAGGCTGGGGTGGATTAAGGAGGGGGACCTGACCCTCTCCTGAACTTCTACGCAAAAAAACAGCGGCCCCGGACGAAGATCCGGGGCCGCTGCCCTTTTATTCCAGGCTGTACTGTTCCACCAGCTCCACCGTGATATCCAGGGTCTCCCCTTCCCGCCAGAGGCAAAACTGGATGGTCTCCCCCACAGCCAGAGCGTTTTTCAGCTCCAGCAGGTCGTCGTTCACCGACAGCTCCACCCCATTGGCGGACAGCAGCACATCGCCGGTGCGGATGCCCTGGGTCCAGGCATCGGACTTCTCCTCCACCTGCTCCACCCAGAGGCCGTGGTCCAGGCTTCGTCCGGTTCTCTCTTCCGCGGTGAGAGGCCGGACAGTGATCCCCAGCATGGGCCGCCCCTTTACCACACCGTAGCCGATCAGATCGTCCACCACGGTCTTGGCCGTCCGGGACGGGATGGCGAAGCCCAGCCCCTCTACCGTGGAGTTGTAGGCCATCAGCTTCATGTTGGTGATGCCGATGACCTGACCCATGTCGTTGATGAGCGCGCCGCCGGAATTGCCGGTGTTGAGGGCGGCGGTGGTCTGGAGCAGGGTCATCTGCCGGCCCTCCACCTCCATGTCCCGGTTAATGGCCGAGAGGATGCCGTCCGTCATGGTGCCCCGCAGCTCCTCCCCCATGGGATTGCCGATGGCCACCACCACGTCCCCCACCTCCATCTGGTCGGAGTCGCCGAACTCGGCGGGCGTCAGACCCTGAGCGTCGATCTTCAGCACCGCCAGGTCGGTGGCCGCATCGCTGCCCACCAGCAGGGCCTCGTACTGCCCGCCGTCCTCCAGCACCACATCCGCCCGAAAGCTGCCTTCAATGACGTGGGCGTTGGTGATGATGTATCCATCCGCGGACATCACCACGCCGGTGCCCTGGGCAATGCCCTGTCCGGTGGCGGCCCGGATAAAGACCACCGAGGGGCTCACCTTTTTATAGATGTCCTGAAAGCTCATAGCCGCCTCCGCGGGCCGCTCGGCCAGGGTGAGGACCGTGCCGTCCCCGGTGGGGGCCCGCCGGAGCTCCGGCGCGGGCACCAGCTCCACGGAGGGCTGCCCGACGCCGGGCTGTCCCTGAACGGTTCCGGGCAGCAGCGCCTCCAGAGCCACGGGCTGGGCCCGCAGCGCCAGCAGCACCGCCGTCCCGCCCAGCAGCAAAGACAGTACGGCCAGCAGGGTGGCCGCTCCCCGCTCGGAACGGTCTTTCTTCCGCCGCGGCGGGGCGGTCGGTTCCGGCTCTGCCGCAGACAGGACCGCTGTCGTCCCGGCGGGGGCGTCCTGAGGTGTGTGGTCATAGTAATAAAGCATAGGGACCTCCTGTGTGGCGGCTCAGGCCAGCGTCAGCGTAAAGGTAAATTCCGTCACCCCGTTTTCGCTGGTGACAGAGATGTTTTCTTTGTGGTTGTCCAGAATGGTCTTGACGATATACAGCCCCAGCCCCACGCCCTCCCGGTCCTCGCTGCGGGAGTGATCGGTCTTGTGGAAGCGGTCAAAGACCAGCGGCAGCTCCTCCGGAGGGATGGTCTCACCCACATTACGCACCGAGATGTAGGCCTTTCCCCCTTTGGCCGCCACGCCGATGCCCAGGGTCTCTCCCTCGGCGGAGAACTTGATGGCGTTATCCAGCAGATTGTAGCACACCTGCGTGATAGCGTCTGGATCCCCCCACACCTTGACGGGCTCCTCGGGGAGCTGGGTGTCCACGTCCAGATGGCGGGAATTGATCTTGCCCTCCAGGCTCACCAGCACCCGCAGCATGATCTCGCTGACGTCAAACTGCTCCTGGGCGGTCACGTGCTCGGCCGACTGAAGGCGGCTCAGGTCCAGCATCCGGCGCACCAGGCGGGACAGCCGCCGGGTCTCGGAGGAGATGGTCTTGAGGGCGGCCTCCTGCTTTTCCGGCGGGACGGTGCCGTCCAGGATGCCGTCGGCAAAGCCGGCGATGGTAGTCATGGGGGTCTTGAGCTCATGGGAGATGTTGGCCACGAATTCGCTGCGCCGGGCCTCGGATTTGGCCAGGGAGTCCGCCATGGCGTTGAAGGCGGTGGCCAGCTCCCCCACCTCGTCGCAGCGTTCGCAGGAGCCGCTCACCCGCACGTCGAACTCCCCGTGGCCAAACTTGCGGGCGGCCTCGGCCATCTCCTTCAGGGGCTTGGTCTGCCGCAGAGAGGTGACCGAGCTGGTGATAAAGGCGATGAGCAGCACCACGATGGAGGTGAAGAAAAAGATGCTGGCGAAGGCCCGCCACATCTCAGTCAGGCTGGCAGTCTCGGCGGCCACAAAGACCATGCCGAACAGCTTATCCTGCACCACCAGGCCCTGGCCGGTCTTAAAATCAATGGTCTGCACCAGGATGGGGGTCCCGGCCACGAACCGCTTTTCCGGAAAGATGCCCCCCAGGTCGGTCATGCCGGAGTAGCTCCCGGTGGCGGCCACCTGGCTGACCATATAGGAGGGCACCACGCCGCCGGCCAGGTTGGACCCGTCGCTGCCGTCGGAGGAATAAAAGATCAGGCCGTCGGTCTCGGTGACAATGACATAAGAGTCGGAAACCTTGGCCAGAGTGTCGATGTTGACGGCGTAATCGTTCTGCTGCCCCAGGGTGGTGGAGGCGGTGCTCAGGGAGCGCATAAAGGACTGGGCGATGTACTTGGCGTTGTCCCCCAGGCTGTCCCGCTTCTCCTGGACGGCGTACTGGTAGGAGAGGGTGACGAAGGCGCCCCCCAGCAGGGCGAAGGAGATCAGAATGACCCCCGCCATCAGCATAAATTGACGTTTATAGAGGCTTTTCATGGGCGGCAGTTCCCCTTCTCTCGCGCATTCCGGCCCGTTCAGGCATTGACGGCCTCGAACTTATAGCCCACGCCCCAGACCGTCTTCAGGGACCACTGGTCGGAGACGCCCTCCAGCTTCTCCCGCAGCCGCTTGATGTGCACGTCCACCGTGCGGGAGTCGCCAAAGTAGTCGAAGCCCCACACCTCGTCCAGGAGCTGATTGCGGGTGAACACCCGGTTGGGGGAGGCCGCCAGATGGTAGAGGAGCTCCAGCTCCTTGGGGGGGGTATCGATGCGCCTGCCGTCCACCACCAGCTCGTAGGAGTCCAGGTTGATGACCAGCTTATCAAAAGAGAGCTTCTTCTCGCTCTCGCCGTTCTCGGCGCCGTAACGGCGCAGCACGGCGTGGATGCGGGCCAGGACCTCCTTCATCTCAAAGGGTTTGACGATGTAGTCGTCGGCGCCCCCCTCCAGGCCCTGCACCTTGTCGTTGGTCTCGCCCTTCGCGGTGAGCAGGATGACGGGGGTCTTGTCGGTCTCCCGGATCTTCTTGAGGACCGACCAGCCGTCCATGACAGGGAGCATGATGTCCAGCAGCACCAGCTCGGGGTGGAAGGAGCGATACAGCTCCACCCCCTTGCCGCCGTCGGGGGCCACCTGGGTCTCGAAGCCCTCCTTCTCCAGATAGAGGTGGAGCAGCTCGGCAATGTTGTTGTCGTCCTCCACGATCAGGACCTTCCGGGCCATAATTTCACCAGCCTTTTCTCTCATTCGGGCGGAACCGCCGCCCGCTTTGCTTTCTGCTCTATTATATCCGATTCCAGCCTGATTGGATGAATATTTTGTAAATCAGCCCTTATGGTCGGCGTAGACGTGGTCCACGCTGACCACCGTATAATAGTTTCCCGGCAGGGCCTTGACCGCCGCGCCGATGGCCTCCTGGACCTGCTCGTCCTCCAGCCGGCAGTGGTAGGGCACGGCCACGTCGAAGATAAGATTGGTGTGCTCGGGCCCGGCGGTCATGCGGAAGTCGTGGATGGTCATATCCGGATCGATTCGCCGGACCAGCTCGGTCACCTGAGCCTTTAGGGCGTCGGTGCGGGGGTCGCCCACGGCGATGGGGTCCATATGGATGACCACCTCCACCCCCAGCTTCCGGCGCAGCTCTCGCTCCAGATTGTCGATGACGTCGTGGATGACGAGGATGTCGGCGTCCATGGGCACCTCGGCGTGGAGGGAGGCCATGCACCGGCCGGGGCCGTAGTCGTGGACCACCAGGTCGTGCATCCCCACAATCTCCGGCCGGCCCAGCACGGTCTCCTGAATGCCCCGGACCAGCTCCGGGTCGGGGCTCTGGCCCAGCAGGGGGTCCAGGGTGTCCTTGGCCGCCCCCCATCCCGCCCGCAGGATGAATACCGCCACCAGGACGCCCACCCAGCCGTCAATGTACAGGTCGGCAAAGTGCCCCACCAGCGTGCCCAGCAGGACGGCGGAGGTGGCGGCGGCGTCGGAGAGGGAGTCGGTGGCGGTGGCCATCATGGCGGCCGAGTCGATGCGGCGGCTCAGGTTCCGGTTGAAGAAGAACATCCACAGCTTCACCAGAATGGAGGCGCACAGGATGCCCACCGACAGCCAGGAAAAGGCCACCTCCACCGGGTGGAGGACCTTCTCCAGGGAGGATTTGGCCAGCTCCAGGCCCACCACCAGGATGGCCACCGCCACGGCCAGGCCGGATAAGTATTCGATACGGCCGTGGCCGAAGGGGTGGTCGTCGTCGGCCCGCTTGGCCGCCATGCGGAAGCCCACCAGGGTGACCACGGAGGAGCCCGCGTCGGACAGGTTGTTGAAGGCGTCGGCTGTGACGGCGATGGAGCCCGTCAGCACGCCGGCGACAAACTTTCCCGCCGACAGCAGCAGATTGAGCACGATGCCCACGCCGCCGGACAGCAGGCCGTAGGCCTGCCGCACGGCGGGGTCCGAGCCGTCCTCCGGCCGCCGGATGCATCGTTGGACCAGCCAGTCTGTCATACCCTCACAGCTCCTTATACAGGGCGGGCGCGTCGTCCTTGCCCGCGTGCTCGCTGACGGCCAGCACCTCCACCCGGGTCACCCGCTCGCCGAAGCGGAACTCCAGGACATCGCCCACCTTCACATCATAGGAGGCCTTGACGCTTCTGCCGTTGGCGGTCACCCGCTGGCTGTCGCAGGCCTCGTTGGCCACGGTGCGGCGCTTGATGAGCCGGGACACCTTAAGCCATTTATCCAGTCTCATAACCATTCTCCTTGCATTGGATTAAAAAGCGGCCCCGGGGTCCCCCGGAGCCGCCACACTATCGCTTGCTGACCTGATTACTTGGCCACGGCGTCCTTCAGGGCCTTACCGGGCTTGAACACGGGCACCTTGGAGGCGGGGATCTTGATGCTCTCCTTGGTCTTGGGGTTACGGCCGATGCGCTCGGCGCGCTTCTTCACCTCGAAAGCGCCGAAGCCCACCAGCTGCACCTTGTCCTCGTTGGCCAGGCACTCGACAATGGCCTCGATGGCGGCATTGATGGCGCTCTCGGTGTCCTTCTTGGACAGACCAGACTTCTCAGCAGCGGCATTAATCAGTTCAGCCTTATTCATGTGATAGTTCCTCCTAAAAAGATAGTCAGACGGCAACCAGGTCCCCGCCTATATTACTTAAAGCGAAACACGACCGGTCTGGCTTGCTCCCCTCCGCCCGGCGCGGGTCTGCTTTTAAGCCTCATGCTCCTTGGCAGCATCCCATAGCTTGTCCATTTCGGCCAAAGTCATGTGCTCCAAGGCTTGTCCGCGCTCTGCGGCGGACTGCTCCACCTGCCGGAACCGCCGTGCGAACTTGTCGCAGGCCCCGCTCAGGGCGTCCTCCGGGTCCACCTGCACGAAGCGGGAGACGTTGACGGCGGCAAACAGCAAATCGCCCAGCTCCTCCTGGATGTTGGAGCCCTCCGCTACGGCGGTCCTGAGCTCCTCCACCTCCTCGGAGAGCTTGTCCAGCGCACCGGAGACGTCCGGCCAGTCAAAGCCCGCCTTGCGGGCCTTTTTCTGGATCTTCTCCGCCCGCCACAGCCCGGGCAGGCTTCTGGCCACGGAGTCCACGCTGTCAGCGGCGGTCTCCTGATGCTTCTCCTTCCGCTTGAGCTCCTCCCAGTTCTGGAGGACCTCGCCGCTGCCGGAAACCGCCACATCTCCGAACACGTGGGGGTGGCGGTAGATGAGCTTTTTACAGATCCCGTCGGCTACCGCGTCCAGGTCGAAGCGGCCGGCCTCCTGCTCCATCCGGGCGTGAAAAACCACCTGGAGCAGCACATCCCCCAGCTCTTCCCGCAGATGCTCAGGGTCGTCCTCGTCGATGGCCTCAGCGGCCTCGTAGGCCTCCTCCAGGAGGTTACGGCGAATAGAGTGGTGATCCTGTTCCCGGTCCCAAGGGCAGCCCCCGGGCTGGCGCAGGATGCGGACGATCTCCACCAGGTCCCTTACACCGTACGAATTCTTATACTGGAAATCTACCATACTTCTCTACCTTCTGCAAGTTATTTTTTCACAAAAACCCTTAGAGCCGCAAAATTTTCGCAATTTTCTCGCCTTTTGGCATCAGGGACAGGTCATCTTTGGAAATAGCATGCAGCGCCACCACCAAACCAAAGTAGACCGCCACCCCCACGCCGATGGCGCCAAGGGCAGACAGGGTGTTGCCCAGAAAACGGTGGAGCAGGCCGTAGACCGCCCAGACCGCCGCGCCCATGACGGCCGCAGCCACCGTGGGCTTGATGAACACCCGGCTGTAGCTGGGCGCGGCTGGGATAACCCGCTTAATGAGGGCAAGCTCGGCCACGGCCACGATGACATAGCATACCAGGGTGCCCACGGCGGCGCCCACGGCGCCCACGCTGCGCACCATGAAATTGTTTACGATGAGCTTGGCGGCGCAGCCGGCCACCATGATGACGATGGGCAGGTTGACAAAGCCGCTGGCCTGGAGCACCGAGTTGCACACCAGCATGATACACACGAAAATGGAGGCCACGCCCAGCAGCATCATGGACGGGTCGGCAATGGTGTGGTCGGTGCCGGGGTAGAGCAGGTACATGATGGGGCTGGCCAGAGAGAGCAGCCCTATGCCGGCGGGCAGGGCCAGCAGCATACCGATGCGCATGGAGGACTCGGCAATCCGTCCCGCCCCCACGAAGTCCCGGCGGGCCCGGCAGGCGGCGATGGCGGGGACCACGCTGGCCGTGATGGCCACCATGAAGGAGGAGGGCAGATTGTAGATGGTGATGGCCTTTTGATAGGCGCCGTAGGCCGCCACCACCGGGTCGGTGACCCCCGCCTGGTCATACCACTCGGCGGGCTGGGCCTGCAGGATGTCCCGAAGGATGTTCTGCACCTGGGCGGTGTCCAGCCAGGAGGTGATGGGAGTGACGGAGGCGCAGATCGTGATGGGCACGGCGATGACCAGCAGCCGTCTGAGGATGGTGCCGTGGGCCTCCGGCTGGTCGTCCAGCCGCCCGATCTCCCGCCGGCGGCGGCCGATGTGGTCCAGGATCAGGTAGATGAGGCAGATGCCCGCGCCGCTGGTGACACCGAAAATGGCCCCGGCGGCGGAGTCGGAGCTGGCCGCGCCGCGGCTGACCAGCAGCCAGGCCAGGGCCAGGCCGATGACCAGCTTGCCCAGGGCCTCGATAACCTGGGACACGGCGGTAGGGACCATGTTGGAGTGGCCCTGGGCGTAGCCCCGGAAGGTGGACAGTACGCAGACGAAGAAGCAGGCGGGCGCGATGGCCTGGACGGCGTGGACCGCCATGCCGTCACCCTGGAGGTTGGCCAGCGGCTGGGCCAGGATGAACATGACGGCAAAGCTCACCGCGCCCAGGAGGAAGAAGGTGACCAGGGCCACGTTAAACACCCGGTGGACCTGATTCCGCCGGCCCAGAGCGTTGGCCTCGGAGATGGTCTTGGACAGGGCCACGGGCAGGCCCGCGGTGGACACCATCAGCAGCAGGTTGTAGATGACATAGGCGTTGTTGAAATGGCCGAAGCCCTCGTCCCCCAAGATATTGCCCAGGGGAATCTTGTAGATGGCCCCGATGATCTTGACGATGGCGATACCCGCCGCCAGGATGGCGGCTCCGCCGAAGAAGGTGCTCTTTTTTTCTTGTCTAGCCAATGGGCTGCACAGCCTTTCGCATGGATTGGAGCCTTACCCGAACAGCAGGGGCAGGGCATAGTCGCGGATCTCCCGTTTGACCCGGTCCAGGTCAATGGTCAGGAAGGCCCCATTTTGGTATATGACCCGGCCCCGCGCCATATTCATGCACACATCAGCGCCGTGGGCGGCGTAGACCAGGTTCTCCACCGTGTCGTGGCAGGGGATGAGGTTGGGCCGGTCAAAGTCCACCAGGATGAGGTCGGCGGTATAGCCGGGAGCCACCCGTCCGGCCTTGCGGCCCAGGGCCCGGGCACCGTTGACCGTGGCGGTCTCCAGGGCGTCCCAGGCGGTGACCGCCATGGGGTCGTGCTCGGCGCCGCAGGTGAGGATGGCCGCCAGCTTCATGTCGGCGAACAGGTCGGTGGAATTGTTGGAGGACACCCCGTCGGTGCCCAGGGCCACGTTGACCCCGGCCTGCCGCAGTCCCTTCAGCGGGGCGATGCCGGAGCCCAGCTTCAGGTTGGACATGGGGTTGGTGACGGCGCTGACCCCGTTTCTGGCCAGGATGGCCCAGTCATCCGGCGTGGTCCAGACACAGTGGGCGGCGATGGCCCGCACGGCGAAGACGCCGTACTGCTCAAAGAGGGCGGCGGGGGTGCGCCCATGGCGGGCGACGCAGCCGTCGTGCTCGCTCTTGGTCTCCGACAGGTGGACGTGCATCCCCAGTCCGTGGTCGGCGGCATACCGGGCCATCCACTCCCACAGGGGGGCGTGAGAGGTGTACTCCCCGTGGATGGAGCCGTCGATGGCGATCTGCCCTTCGCCTGCGCCGTGCCAGCGCTCCGTGAGCTGCCGCTGAACGACGCAGTCGTGGTGGGTCTCCGGGTCAAAGCCGTCGGTGAACTGGGTGGCGCCGCAGCAGATGTTGGCCGAAATCCCGGCGGAGAGCACCTCCTGGATGATGGCCTCGTTGTTCATATACATGTCGGCGATGCAGGTGACGCCGGAGGCGATCATTTCCGCCAGGCCCAGGGCGGTGGCGGCCCGGATGGCCCGGTCGTCCCATTTGGCCTCGGTGGGGAAGATATACTGGTGCAGCCAGGTGTGCAGGTCGCACCCGCCGCCGTAGCCCCGCATCAGGGTCATGGGCACGTGGGTGTGGGCGTTGACGAAGCCGGGCATCAGCACCTTGCCGGCGCCGTCGATGACCTGGTCGAAGGGCCCGGCGGGCCGCTTCGTCCCCACATAGGAGATCTGGCTCCCCTCCACCGCCACAAAGGCGTTGGGCAGCACCGTCCGGCTCTCGTCCAGGAGGACGGCGGTGACGTTCTGAATGAGAATGGACATGGCGTTCTCCTTACGACAGCTTTTTCAGGCAGGCCAGCACCAGCCGTGAGAACTTCTCCTTGCAGGCCTCGGCGGCGTCCAGCACCTCCTGCTCGCTGAGGGGCTGGTCCAGGATGCCGGCGGCCATGTTGGAGCACAGGGTGAAGCCCAGCACCTGCATCCCGCAGTGCCCGGCCACGATGACCTCGGGGGCGGTGGACATGCCCACGGCGTCGGCTCCGGCGATGCGGGCGAAGCGCACCTCGGCAGGCGTCTCGTACTGGGGCCCCGGGAAGTACATGTAGACGCCCTCCTTCAGGTCGATGCCCAGCTCCCCGGCGCTCTGCCGGGCCAGATCCTGCAAGGCGGGGGTATACAGGTGGGAGGAGTCGGGGAAGCGTACCCCGAACTCGGGCAGGTTCTCGCCCCGCAGAGGGGACTCCATGAAGATCTTGATCTGGTCGGTGATGAGCATCAGGTCACCGGCCTGCCAGGCGGTGTTGACGCAGCCGGCGGCGTTGGTGACGATCAGGGTGTCGCAGCCCAGCAGCCGCAGCACCCGCACGGCGTAGGACACCTCTTCGTAGGAGTAGCCCTCGTAATGGTGCATCCGGCCCTGCATCACGGCCACCGGCCGGCCCTCCAGGGTGCCGAACACCAGCTGGCCCTTGTGGCCGGGGGCGGTGGAGGCCTTAAAGTGGGGGATGTCGCGGTAGGACACGCAGACGGGGTCCTCCACCACGTCGCCCAGGAAGCCCAGGCCGGAGCCCAGGATCATGGCCACCTTGGGGCAAAACGCGCCGATCCGCCTGCGGATGGAGTCGGCGCTCTCCTTGTACTGGTCAAAGGTGTAGGTCATTGCAGAGCCCTCCTTTGTATGGCTTTTATTGTTTTGGGTCAATCAAAGGCATTTTACACCACAGGAAGGCAAAAAGCAAGGAAAGCGGCCCTTTCTCCTCGCCAGGCCGTGGATTTTGGCCGGGACGGCCGCGTCCCGCTCCCCTTCGGCGCAAAGAAACGGCCCGCGGACGCATCGCCCGCAGGCCGTTTCTTCCCGACCGTTCAGCCGTTCGGGGCGGCAAAGGAATTGCCCTCGAAGGTGCAGTTCTCCACCGCCAGGGCCAGATTTCCGGCGCTGGTGTCCGAAAAGTTCGCCAGCGCATTGTCCTCGAACCGGCAGCCGCGCACGGCCACGGCGTCGCAGTTCGAGAGGGACAGCAGATAGGAGCCTCCGTCCGCATTGCTGCCATTGTTCCGGACCACGGTGTCGGAGAGGGTGACGCCGCTGGAGCTGGTCAGGCCGAAGAGGGACCAGGCCATGTTGTCGTAGACCTCGCAGCCGTCGAAGGTGACCGTCTGACTGTTCAGGATAGTGGCCGCGCCGTAGGAGCAGTGGTAGATGGCGCTCTTCTCCACCAGCAGGCCGGTGACCCCCTCCGACTCCACGCCGTAGGTGCCGCAGCCGAAGAGTCCGCAGCCGGTGACCCGGACGCCGCCGCAGTCGGTGAAATTGAGCACCGACCCCAGGCAGGAGCCGGTGGGCGTGTGGCCGATGGTCAGCCCGTCCAGCACCAGGTCGCTGCAGCCCTGGAAATGGAAGACATCGGCATAGCGTGGGGTGGCCAGCAGCTCGACCTGGTCCCGGTCCTGCCCGCGGATGGTCAGTCCGGACACGTTCACCACGTTGAGCTGCGGCCCGTCGAACTCCTGATACCAGACCACATACGGGTTGTCGGTCTTGCCCGCCAGCTCCGTCAGGTCGTAGTCGCCGGGGGCCAGGATGATCTCGGTGTCCGGGGCGATGGCGGCGACCAGCTCGGCCGCCGTGGCGGCCTGCACGGTATTCTTCCGGGGCGTGTCGGCGGCGGGGATGGAGTCGGCGGCGGGGCCGCGTGCCGTGGTCACCGTGGCCAGGTTGGTTTCGGCGTCGTAGCCCACAGTGAGGCCGTAGGCCTCGGCCAGGGCGCGCAGGGGCGCGTAGGTGGTGCCGTTGTAGGAGAAGACCGGCACGTCGTTTCCGTTGACGTCCTTGGGCTGGAAGAGCTGGCCGTCCACCTGGATGCGGACCGGGTCCACCTCCAAGGTGAGCCGACCGGACGCGGCCAGGGCCGAGGCCCCCAGGGAGAGGACCAGCATGGCGGTCAGCACGCCGGCCAGGAACGGTGGAATTTGTTTTTTCATCCGATGCTGCCTTCTTTCTGTTCAAAAAGCGTGCGGCGCGCAAACGGCCGCGCCGCACGCCGCTATTTTTAGACGCGGTAGCGCTTCTGTGGAACGTAGGTGCAGTGGAGGAGCTCGTGGGCCTTGTGGGAGCCGGGCTCGCCCAGGTAGTCCTTGTAGATGGTCTGGACGAAGGGGTTCTCATGGCTCTTGCGGAAGATCATGGTCTCATCCTGCTGATAGAGGGCGGCGGCCCGCAGGCCCTTGATGTCGGTGAAGGAGCGCACGTCGGCGGGCTGGAGAGGCTGGCCGCCGCCGTTGATGCACCCGCCGGGGCAGGCCATGAACTCCACAAAATCGTAGTCCAGCTCGCCGGACTTGAGGCCGTCCAGCACCTGCTTGGCGTTGTGCAGGCCGGAGGCCACGCACACTTTTACCGTCTTGCCGGGCAGGTCGTAGATGGCCTCCTTGATGCCGGCCATGCCGCGGACCTCGTGGAACTCCAGCGGCTTCATCTCGCCCCCGGTGACGATCTCCACCACGGTGCGCAGGGCGGCTTCCATCACGCCGCCGGTGGCGCCGAAGATGACCGCCGCGCCGGTGGACACGCCCAGCATCTGGTCAAACTGTCCCTCCGGCAGGTGGTCGAAGAGGATGCCCGCCCGCTGGATCATCCGGGCCAGCTCGCGGGTGGTCAGGGACACGTCCACCGGCATGCAGCCATTGGCCATGCGCTGCTCTTCCCGCTGGACCTCGTACTTCTTGGCGGTGCAGGGCATGATGGACACCACAAAGATGTCCTTGGGGTCGATGCCGGTCTTCTCGGCGTAATAGCTCTTCACCAGGGAGCCGAACATCTGCTGAGGGGACTTGCAGGAGGACACGTTGTCCAGCATCTCGGGGTAGTGCTGCTCACAGTAGCGAATCCAGCCGGGGGAGCAGGAGGTGATGAGGGGCAGCTTGCCGCCCTCCTGGATGCGGTGGAGGAACTCGGTGCCCTCCTCCATGATGGTGAAGTCGGCGGCGTTGTCCACGTCAAAGACCTTGTCGAAGCCCAGGCGGCGCAGGGCGGTGACCATCTTGCCCTCCACGTTGGTGCCGATGGGCATGCCGAAGCACTCGCCCAGCGTGACGCGGACGGAGGGGGCGGGGCCCACCACCACGTGCTTGGTGGGGTCGTTGAGGGCCTCCCACACCTTGGGGGTGTCGTCCTTCTCCTGGAGGGCGCCCGTGGGGCAGGCCACGATGCACTGGCCGCAGGAGACGCAGTCCACCTCGGCCAGGTCCCGGTCGAAGGCGCAGCCGATGTGGGTGGCGAAGCCGCGGTCGTTGGGGCCGATGACCCCCACCTCCTGGTACTTCCGGCACACGGCGGTGCAGCGGCGGCACAGGACGCACTTGGAGTTGTCCCGGATCAGGTGGGCAGCGGAGTCCTCGATCTGAGGCGGGAGCTGGTCGTTGGCGTAGCGCACGGCGTCGATGCCCAGCTCGGCGGCCAGCTCACGCAGCTCGCAGTGGGCGTTCCGGGCGCAGGTCAGGCAGTCCATCCGGTGGTTGGACAAAATCAGCTCCAGGGTGAGCTGGCGGGAATGGCGCACCTTCTCGGTGTTGGTGTAGACCTCCATGCCCTCGCTGACCGGGTACACGCAGGAGGCCACCAGGCTTTTGGCCCCCTTCACCTCCACCACGCAGATGCGGCAGGCGCCGATCTCGTTGACGTCCTTCAGGAAGCAGAGGGAGGGGATCTTGATACCGGCGTTCCGGGCCGCCTCCAGCACGCTGGTGCCCTCGGGCACCGTGACCGAAATGTCGTTGATCTTCAGATTGACCATTTTCTTGTCCATGTTCTTCTCCCCTCCTTAATGCTTGGAAATGGCGTCGAAGCGGCAGTTGTCCATACAGGTGCCGCACTTGATGCACTTTTCCTGGTCGATGACATGGGGAGCCCGGACCACGCCCGAGATGGCGTCGGTGGGGCAGTTCTTGGCGCACAGGGTGCAGCCCTTACACTTGACCGGGTCGATGACGTAGTGGACCAGGCTCTTGCACACCCCGGCGGGGCAGCGCTTCTCCACCACGTGGGCAATATACTCGTCCCGGAAGTGGTGCAGGGTGGACAGCACCGGGTTGGGGGCCGTCTGGCCCAGACCGCACAGGGCGCTGGCCTTGATGTGGTTGCACAGCTCCTCGATGGTGGTCAGATCCTCCAGCGTGCCCTTGCCCTCGGTAATCTTGGTCAGCAGGTCGTACAGCCGCTTGGTGCCGATCCGGCAGGGGGAGCACTTGCCGCAGGACTCGTCAATGATGAATTCCAGGAAGAACTTGGCGATGTCCACCATGCAGTTGTCCTCATCCATGACGATGAGGCCGCCGGAGCCCATCATAGAGCCGATGGCGCCCAGGGAGTCGTAGTCCATGGGGGTGTCGATGAGGTTGGCGGGGATGCAGCCGCCGGAGGGGCCGCCGGTCTGGGCGGCCTTGAACTTCTTGCCGTTGGGGCAGCCGCCGCCGATCTCCTCGATGACGGTGCGCAGGGGGGTGCCCATGGGGATCTCCACCAGGCCGGTGTTGGTGATCT
This sequence comes from Intestinimonas sp. UBA1698, assembly GCF_002320075.1. Lineage (NCBI taxonomy): Bacteria > Bacillati > Bacillota > Clostridia > Eubacteriales > Intestinimonas > Intestinimonas sp. UBA1698. Next base: position 53,520 of record NZ_DCJO01000012.1, read on the forward strand.
TACCGCCCAGGGCGAAGACCTTGGTGCCCGTGCTCCCCTTGGTGCCGATGGCGGCGAACTTGTCGGCGCCATCGTTCAGAATCCAAGTGATGTTGGCGTAGGTCTCCACGTTGTTGAGCAGAGTGGGCCGCTGGAACAGGCCCTTGTTGGCCGGGAAGGGGGGCCGGGGCCGGGGCTCGCCGCGCTTGCCCTCGATGGAGGTCATCAGGGCCGTCTCCTCACCGCAGACGAAGGCGCCCGCGCCCAGGCGCAGCTCCAGGTCGAAATCAAAGCCCGTTTCAAAGATGTTCTTGCCCAGAAGGCCGTACTCCTTGGCCTGCCCAATGGCGATCTCCAGCCGTTTGACCGCGATGGGGTACTCCGCCCGGACGTAGATGTAGCCCTGATGGGCGCCGATGGCATAGCCGGCGATGGTCATGGCCTCGATGACGCTGTGGGGGTCGCCCTCCAGCACGGACCGGTCCATGAAGGCACCGGGGTCGCCCTCGTCGGCGTTGCAGCAGACGAACTTCACGCCGTCGGGGGCGGTGGCGTCGTGGGTGAACTGCCACTTCATGCCGGTGGGGAAGCCCGCGCCGCCGCGGCCCCGCAGGCCGGACAGCTTGATCTGGTCGATGACCTGCTGGGGGGTCTGCTCGGTGAGGGCCCGTCCCAGAGCGGTGTAGCCGCCAGTGCCGATGTACTCGTCAATGTTCTCGGGGTTGATGACGCCGCAGTTGCGCAGAGCGATGCGGAGCTGCTTTTTGTAGAACTGGGTGTCGCTGAGGCTGGTCACCTTCTCGGCGGCGTCGCCCTCCTTGTGCAGCAGCCGCTGCACGATGCGGCCCTTGACGATGTGCTCGCTGACGATCTCTGCCACGTCGGGCACCGTCACGTGGGTGTAAAAGGCCCCCTCGGGGTAGACCAGCACCACAGGCCCCATGGCGCACAGGCCAAAGCAGCCGGTCTTGACCACCCGCACCTCCTGATCCATGCCCTGGGCCTTCAGCTCCTGCTCAAAGGCCTCGATGATGGCCGGACTGTTGGAGGAGGAACAGCCTGTGCCGGTACATACCAGGATATGGGAACGTACAAAGTTCATGTCCACTACCTCCCCTTATTCCGCCGCGCCAATGGTGTACTCGGTCACGACGTTGTGATTGACCAGATGCTCGGTGACAATGCGGGGCACCATCTCCGGCTTCAGCTTCACGTAGGTCACCTTCTCCTCCCCGGGCACGTACACCTCCGCGATGGGCTCCAGGCGGCACACGCCGATGCACCCCGTCTGGGTCACCGTCACGTTCTTCAGTTCCCGCTTGGCCACCTCTTCCAAAAAGGCGGCCAGCACCGGCCGGGCCCCCGCGGCGATCCCACAGGTGGCCATGCCCACCACCACCCGGATGTTGTCCTCGTTGTTCTCCCGCACGTCCATCTGCTTTTGCATCTTCTCACGGATGGCCTTCAGTTCTTCCAGGCTCTTCAAATCAAATTCACTCCTTTAAGCATACCGGGACGGCGCCGCCGCCCGGGTTTGATTCTCTCCTTATGTGATCTCCGCTTCGTTTTCCGCCACGAAGTCCCGCACCCACATGGCCACATCCGGGGAGCTCAGGGGCACGTCCGGCCCCAGGATCTCCCGCACCTGCCGGGTGTCGAACCGGAAGCCGCCCTTCGGCGTGCTTCTGGTATAGGTGATCTCCAGGCCCTCCGGCGCACCCTGGACCAGCAGAGAGACGGTCCCCGGCATGTCCCCCAGCGGGGGGCAGTCGATGCTGGCAGTGTCGAACGCCGCCGTGACGGTGGTGCCCTCCCCCAGCCGGCTGTCCACCTTCATCTGCCCGCCGGTCTGCTCCGCCGCCAGCCGCAGCAGGGGCAGACCCAGCCCCACCTTGCGGGTGGTGCGGGTGGTGGTGAAGGGGTCGGTGACGGTGGCCAAAAACTCCGGCGACATCCCCCGGCCGTCGTCGGCCACGGTGATGGTCAGCCAGCCGTTTTCCTCCGCCAGCGTCAGGTCTAGGGCGCGGGCCCCCGCGGAAATCGAATTCTGGGCAATGTCCAGAATATGTAGCGACAGCTCCTTCACGGACCGGCGCTCCTCACTCGTATTTGTCCAGGATCGCCCCCACCTGATCGGGGGTAAGCCGGCCATACACGTCGTTATTGATCATGATGACGGGAGCCAATCCGCAGGCGCCCACGCAGCGGCAGGCGTCCAGAGAGAATTTCCCGTCCGGAGTGATGCCGCCAGGCTTGATGCCCAGCTTTTTCTCCACAGCCGTCAGCACGTCGGAAGCCCCCTTGACATAGCAGGCGGTGCCCAGGCAGACGGAAATCTGGTATTTCCCCTTGGGATTCAGCGTGAATTGTGCATAGAACGAAGCCACTCCATAGACTTCGGTCAGAGGGATATCCAGGCCCTCGGCCACCATGATCTGGACCTCCTCGGGCAAATAGCCGAAGATCTCCTGCGCGGCCTGGAGCACCGGCATGGTGGCGCCGGGCTGTCCCCTGTGCGCGGCAATCACCTGCTGCAGCCGTTCCTCCTGCTCCTTTGTTCCAGCATACGGAACAACCGTTTTGCAATTTGGCATTTTGCGTTCCTCCTTACTTACCGAATGGCATTTCAAAGCTCGCTGAGATACATTTTAGCGCGTTATCCTGGGAGATACAAGGCAGTCAGACGACAGTTTGTCTAACTTTTTTCGGCATAATGCCCTTTATTCGTTCCCATAGACAGAATTACGTTCTATTTTTCACCTCCATAAAGCAGCCAATCCAAGACTGCCCGCGGAGTCCATTCGGGCAGGTACAGGTATTGGCTGGCATCTGCAATCTGATCCAGGTAGTGGGCGTCGGAGCCGGTGATGGTCCGCACCCCGGCCAGATCGGGCCGGCCCGCCGCAAAATCCGGCGGGCAATGACGGGACAGCTCGGCCAGTGGGAAGCCCAGCGCGGGGTCCCAAAAGCCCAGGTTGGAAAGCAAAGCAAACGAAGGGCGGTCGATGTGGGCCGGATAGGCCACGCCGCCGAAGCGGGCCGCCAGCTCCCGGACCTCGTAGACGCCGATGGAGGAGGCTCCGGCCAGCATCCGCCTCTCTTCCCCCAGCACGTTGTCGTCGGCGTCCATATAGATCTGGGGGCCAAAGATATCCCGGTCGTTCTCCAGGGGGGGCAGCCGATCGTAGACCATCCGGCTGAAGGCGTCCGCCGCCGCCAGGTCTGGCAGGAGGCAGACCACGTGGACCTCCTCGGCAGTACACAGCTCCATACCGGGCAGTCCCAGCAGGCCATAGGCCTGACACGCCTGACAGAAGGCCGCGCAGTTGCCGCAGGTGTTGTGGTCGGTGAGGGCGGCCACGTCGAGCCCCGCCAGCTTGCACAGACCGGCGATGGTGGCGGGGGTCATGGCGCCGTCCCCGCAGGGGGACAGGCAGGAGTGGAAATGCAGGTCGAAGGCCGCTTTCATGGCCGGTATCCCCTTTCTCTCCCGCTTTGGGCGGAGGGAGCTGGCCGGTCAGAGCAGTTGCTTCAGCGCGGCCGCGGTATCATAGGTGGACAGCTCGGTGCCCATCAGGTTGATGTCCTGCTGCTGGGCCCGCTGGCGCAGGGCCTCGTCGGGAACCACCCCTTCGGTGAGAATTACGCAGGACACCTCGGCCATCAGCGCCACGGCGGCCACGTTTTGATTGGACATAATGGTAATCCAGGCGTTTCCCGCCTGTGCGCGGCCCATGACCCAGCTCAGCAGGTCGCCCACATACCCGCCGGTGACCTCGCGCTCGGGCTGGGGCAGGGTGAATTCCGTCAGGGCCAGCACATGAGACAGTTCCTTGACCGTCATGATAAGGTTCCTCCTTCTTCCGTATGCGGTTTCTTAGGTGGGATGCTCTGGGGCAGCTTCCGTTTCCGGAAGGGCGCGGGCAGGTATTCGTCGGCGTCTCCGGTACCCGCCATGTACTGCATCCGCTCCCGGACCTTGAAGATGCAGTCCTCCTCGCTGGCCCGGCCCAGGACCACATCCTCGGCCAGGGCGTGGCAGGAGGGCGCCCCGCAGGAGCCGCAATCCAGGCCCGGCAAGGCCCGGTAGAGCGCGTCGATCTTCATCAGCTTTTCCATGGCAAGGCTCCGGTCCTCGTCCAGCAGGAAGGCGGGGACATACTGAAGCTCCTTGTCGAAGCAGACCAGGTCCCGGTCCTCCCCCTTCAGATTGAAGCGGTTGCGGGAGACCGGCAGGCCCTTCATCAGATTTTTGATACGCATCCGGGCGCCGTAAGGATTCTCCACCGTCAGGCAGCCCCCCACGCAGCCCTGGACGCAGGCGGACAGCTCGATGAAGTCGGCCTCGGGAAGCCGGCCGTCCTCGATCTCCTCCAGCATGCGGATGCAGTTGCCGATGCCGTCCACGGCCAGGTAGCTCTCCCCCAGCCGGGCGGCGGACTCGCCGCCGCAGTAGGCCCAGCCCACGCCCATGATGCCCGCCGAGGACAAGCTCTCCAGCTCCTGGAGCTCCTTCATGGGGCCCAGCAGCCGCAGGTAGATGTCCCGGATGGCGAAGGCCCCATCCAGCACCGGCTTGGCCAGGGTCTCGGGGTGGTGGGCGGCGGTGACCTGGGAGGAGCAGGGCACGATACCGAACACGCCGATCTGCTCCGGGGGCAGCCCGGTTCGGGCCGCAGCCTCCTTCCGGGCCAGAATGGCGGCCAGCTCCATGGGAGTGATGGTGGAGGTGACGTTGGGGATGAGCTTGGGGAAGCGCATCCGGATGAGGCGCAGAATGGTAGGACAGGCGGAGGAGATCTGGGGCATGACCCGCTTCTCCCCGCTGCTGATGTGCTGCCGGGCGTAGTCAGAGAGGATCTCCGCCGCCTTGGCCGTCTCATACACAGCCTGAAAGCCGATCTTCAGCAGGCCGTTGAGCACGATGTCGATGTCATCCAGGTGCTGAAACTGGCCATAGAGGGCGGGGTCCGGCAGCGCCACCCGGTACTGGAACGGGTCCAGCGCAGACAGGTTGTCGCTGACCGAGCGGATGGCCTTGTGGGGGCAGACCTGGATGCACTTGCCGCAGTCAATACAGCGTTCATTGAGGATCTTGGCCTTGCCGCTGCGGACCCGGATGGCCTCTGTGGGGCAGTTTTTGATGCAGGTGGTGCATCCGCGGCAGCGTTTGTACTCCAATATGACGGAATGCTTCATCATAGGGCGGTACACCTCCATTGGTTTTCGATTCAGCCGGATGGGCGCGGCGCACAGCGGCCCGCGTCCGTCGGATCAGATCCTGATTTTCATGGTCACGGTGGTGCCCACTCCGACGGTGGTGTCGATGCGCATCTCGTCGGAGTAGCGCTTCATATTGGGCAGGCCCATGCCCGCCCCGAAGCCCAGATCCCGGGCCACATCGCCCGCGGTGGTAAAGCCCTCCTCCATGGCCTGGTTCACGTCGGGAATGCCGGGGCCGTGGTCGATGAGGCGCAGCGTGATGGCGTCCATCCCCACGTCCACCTCCACCCGGCCGCCGTTGGCGTGGATGACCATGTTGATCTCGCCCTCATACATGCAGATGGAGGCTCGTCGGATGGCCTCGGCCGGCAGTCCCAGCTTTTTCAACGTCATCTTCATTTTGCTGGAGGCCTCTCCGGCCTGGATCAGGTCTCCGCCGTCCACCTGATACGTCAGTTTGATCTCTCCCATGGTCCCTACTCCCCCGCTAAGCCCGTCGTATACAGCAGGCCGCAGGCGATGAACATGGGCTTTTCCGAGGTCATCACCACGATGTCGCGCTCCCGCGCCATCTCCAAAATGGTCTCGTCAGGCACCTTGCCCCGGACAAAGACAATGCACTTCATATCCATCATCTCGGCGGTGCGCACCACCTGGGGGTTGACCATGCCCGTGAGCAGCAGGGCCTGATCCTTCACATAGGCCAGCACGTCGCTCATAAAGTCGCTGGCACAGGCGGCATGGGCCTCCCAGTCCAGATTCTCCTCGCCGCAGAGCACTTTCGCATCCAAAATCCTTCTGATTTCCCTCAGATACATAGATGTTCCCCCTTGGCGGAGCCGGGACCGGTCCGGTCTCGCCGGGTCTCCGCATGATACCAGTGATACTTCGCTACATATTTTAGCACAGCCTAAGAGAAATGGGAATGTCTTTTTTGTGCTACCCGCCAAACTTTCACAAAGAACGACTTCGGCCGCCCGCCGTTTTTGTCTTACCCTCTCATTGACGGGTCCCCCTTCCTTCTATATAATTAAATTTAACACAGTAAAGCGTTTGATGCTTTGCTGAATTTGCAAGGAGGCTAGCCAACTATGGGAAACGATCGAGTGTACAACTTCTCCGCAGGCCCGTCCATGCTTCCCCTGGAAGTGCTCGAAAGAGCGGGGGCCGAAATCACCAACTATCAGGGTTCCGGCATGTCAGTCATGGAGATGAGTCACC
>NZ_DCJO01000010.1:0-27911 GCF_002320075.1 Intestinimonas sp. UBA1698
ACTTGTTTGATACACAGGAACGTGCCGTGGGGAAAAACACCCCACGGCACGTCTGCCTGTTTGCCGTTCGGCTATTGTACTGCCTTCTCAGCAGCAGCTGTTCCCGCAGCCGTTGTTGCAGCCACAGCCACCACAGCCGCAACCGCCCCAGCTCCCGCCGCCGCAGCAGCAACAGAGCAGGATAATGATCAGAATGATCCACAGGCAGCCGCCGCCGCCAAAGCCACAGCCATTATTGCACCCCATATGAAGTACCTCCTGGTTTGATGATGGAAACCAGAGGCGGAGCGGTGGGAGTACCGCCGCTCCGGACCGGTCTCACTCCATACTATGCCGGGGACGCAGAGGGGTGCTTGGTACAAATTCTTTTTATTCCAGCTCAAAGGCGCCGGTATAGAGCTGATAATAGAGTCCGTGCTGCCGGATGAGATCCTCGTGGTCGCCCCGCTCTACAATGCGGCCGTGATCCAGCACCATAATGGCATCAGAGTTGCGCACAGTGGATAGCCGGTGGGCAATGACAAAGACGGTGCGGCCGGTCATCAGGGAGTCCATGCCCCTCTGGACGATGGCCTCAGTGCGTGTGTCAATGGAGGAGGTAGCCTCATCCAGGATCATCACCGGGGGATCGGCCACAGCGGCCCGGGCAATGGCGATGAGCTGCCGCTGGCCCTGGGACAGGTTGGCGCCGTTGCCGGTGAGCATGGTGTCGTACCCCTGGGGCAGGCGGCGGATAAAGTCGTCTGCGTTGGCCAGCACGGCGGCGGCCTCCACCTCCTCGTCGGTGGCGCTCAGATTGCCGTAGCGGATGTTTTCCCGCACGGTGCCGGTAAAGAGGTTGGTATCCTGGAGCACAATGCCCAGGGAGCGGCGCAGATCCGGCTTATGAATATCGTTGATGGAGATGCCGTCATAATGGATCTTGCCGTCCGCGATGTCGTAGAAGCGGTTGATCAGGTTGGTAATGGTGGTCTTGCCCGCGCCGGTGGCGCCCACGAAAGCCAGCTTCTGGCCGGGCTTGGCGAAAAGGCTGATGTCGTGGAGGATGGTTTTGCCCTCCTCATAGGCGAAGTCCACATCATCAAAGCGCACGTCGCCCGCCAGCTTGGTATAGGCGAAGCTCCCGTCCTCCTGGGGAACCTTCCAGGCCCACAGATTGGTGCGCTCACTGGTTTCCTGGAGGGCGCCGTCCTTGTTATAGGAGACGTTGACCAGGGTGACGGTGCCGTGATCCTCCTCGGAGGGCTCATCCATCAGGTCAAAAATCCGTTGAGCACCGGCCAGAGCCATGACCACAGAGTTGAGCTGCTGAGAGATCTGGCTGATTGGGTTGGTCAAACTCTTGGAGAGCTGGAGGAAGGATGCGATGACACCCAGGGTAATACCGCCCCCCAGGCCATTGAGGGCCAGTGCTCCGCCCACCATGGCGATGACCACATATTGGATGTTGCCAATGTTGATGAGGATGGGCATGAGGATATTGGCGTACTTGTTGGCCTTATAAGCGCTTTCAAACAAGGCGTCATTCACACGGTCAAAGCCCTCCTGGGCCTCCTCCTCGTGGCAGAAAACCTTGACCACCTTCTGGCCGTTGATCATTTCTTCGATATAGCCGTTCAGATCGCCCAGCTTCACCTGCTGGCGGACGAAGTAGCGGCCGCTGCGTCCGGCCAGGAACCGGGTCACCAGCAGCATGCACACGATGCACACGATTACCACGCCAGTGAGAGTGAGGTTGAGTACAACCATGCTGACAAAGGTGACCACGATCATCATCAGGGAATTGATTACCTGGGGAATGCTCTGGGAGAGCATTTGCCGCAGGGTATCCACGTCGTTGGTGTAGACGCTCATCACATCGCCGTGGGCGTGGGTGTCAAAATACCGGATGGGCAGGGTCTGCATGTGTCCGAACAGATCGTCGCGGATCTTCTTCTGCACGCCCTGGGAGATGGTGACCATCAGGCGGTTGTAGGCCAGGGCGCACAGGGCGCCCACCACATAGAGGCAGGCCATCAGGAGCAGAGCGTGGAGCAGGCCGGTGAACACCGGGTGTTCCATGGCCAGCAGAGGCGTGATATAGTTGTCGATCAGGGCGCCCAGGAAAATGGAGCCGGCCACAGAGGCCACCGCGCTGACCAGGATGCATACCAGCACCAGAAAAAAGCGGATCAGGTAGCCCCGGCCCACATAGCTGAGCAGGCGCCGGACCGTGTGGGACTTTTTCTTCGGCATCTTATTCATTCTCGCTCCCTCCCTTCGTCTGGGATTCATAAATTTCCCGGTAGATCTCACAGCTCTGGAGCAGCTCGCCGTGGGTGCCCATGGCGGAAATCCTTCCGCCGTCCATCACCAGGATTTTGTCCGCATCCTCGATGGAAGAGATACGCTGGGCAATGATAAACTTGGTGGTGTCGGGGATCTCCTCCCGGAACGCCTTGCGGATCAGTGCGTCGGTTTTGGTGTCCACGGCGGAGGTGGAATCATCCAAAATCAGAATCTTCGGCTTCTTCAGCAGGGCCCGGGCGATACACAGGCGCTGCTTTTGGCCGCCGGACACATTGGAGCCGCCCTGCTCAATATAGGTATCGTACTTGTCGGGGAATTCCTGGATAAAGGGGTCGGCCTGGGCCAGCTTGCATACCCGGACCATCTCCTCATCGGTGGCGTCCTTCTTACCCCAGCGCAGGTTCTCCTTAATGGTGCCGGAGAACAGCACGTTCTTCTGGAGCACCATGGCTACCTGCTCCCGCAGGGCGTCCATGTCGTAGTCCCGCACATCCACACCGCCCACCAGGATGCGGCCCTCGGTAGCGTCGTACAGCCGGGGAATAAGCTGCACCAGAGTGGTCTTGGAGGTGCCGGTGCCGCCGAGAATGCCCACCGTCTCACCGGACTTGATGTTCAGGTTGACGTTTTTCAGGCACTCCTTACTGGGGTCCTTGGCGTAGCTGAAGCTGACGTTCTCAAAGACTACAGAGCCGTCCTTGACCTCCTCCACCGGATTCTCCCCGTTGCGCAGGTCGCTCTCCTCGTTGAGCAGCTCGGTAATACGCTCGGCGGAGGCGCGGGCCAGGATGATCATGACCAGCACCATGGAGAGCATCATCAGGCTCATGAGGATCATCATGATATAGCTGAACATACTGGTGAGCTGCCCCACATCCATGCTGCCGCCCACTACCAGATGGGCGCTCAGCCAGGACACGGTCAGAATACACGCATAGACGCACAACTGCATGAGCGGCATGTTGAAGGCGACGAGCTTTTCCGCCTTGGAAAAGTCCATATAGATCTCCTGGGAGACCTTCCCGAATTTTTCCTTCTCGTGCTCCTCACGCACAAAGGACTTCACCACCCGGATGCCAAGCAGGTTTTCCTGTACCACATTGTTCAAGTGATCATACCGCTTGAACACCCGCTCAAAGATGGGGTGGGCTCCGGTCATAATAAAGAACAGGCCCAGGCCCAGGATGGGGATCACCACCAGGAAGACCAGCGCCAGTCTGGGGTTGATGGTAAAGGTGAGCACCCATGCACAGATAAGCATGATGGGACAGCGCACAGCGATGCGGATGATCATCATAAAGGCCATCTGTACGTTGGTCACATCGGTGGTCAGGCGGGTAATGATACCGCCGGTGGAGAATTTGTCGATGTTGGAAAAGGAAAATTTCTGAACATTCCGATACATCTCCCGGCGCAGATTACGGGAGAAGCCGGTGGCCGCCCGGGCGGCATAACGGCCGGACAGGGCGCCCAGCAGCAGAGCCGCCAGGGCCATGAGGACCACAATGCCGCCGTAGTAGAAAATACGTTCCATATTTCCCGCCTCAACGCCCTGGGTCAGCAGACGGCCTGTCATCATGGGAATCAGGACATCAAAGGCCACCTCGCCGATGACAAAGATCGGCGTCAGAATCGTGTCCTTTTTGAACTCCTGAATACAGCTCACAAGTCCGCGTTTTTTCTTCATGCACATTCCTCCTTGGGGATTTATTCGCTTGCTAACTGTTAGCCTCCTCACAGTCTTTGCCGCAGGTGCACCCGACCGGAAGTACAGACGGCTCCATCAGGTTCTGCTTCATTTTTGCGATGGTTATCATGAACTGCTGCAACTCCTCAGCGCCGATTCCCTTGGTCAGCGCCGCCTCTACCTGTGTGATGCGCGAGGCAATCTGCTGGTTCAGGGCCTCCGCTTTCGGCGTTGCCATCACCTGCTTGAGCCTGGCGTCACGGGATACGGAGCACCGCATCACAAATCCCTCCTCCTCCAGGCGCTTCAGCAGCCTGGACGCGGTGGAGCGGCGGATATAAAACGCCTCCTCCAGATCCTTCTGAAAGATTTCCTGATCCCGATTATGGCACAGAAATCCCAGAAGCATCCCCTGCATCTCGGTAAAAGCATCGCACTCCGGCTGGCCGGAGAGCTCCCAGACCTTGCGCCGGATCAGATTGGACAGCGCCTTGACCTCGTAACCCGCATGGCGTTCTTGCCTCATTCAGACACCCCCCTTCCATGCAAGCTATTTTACAGAGTTTATTTTAGTTATCTTGCTAACAGTTGTCAATGGGCAACATTTACAAAAAGACCCTCCGGTAAACCGGAGGGTCTTTCCATTCAGCTCAGCCTGTCCACGGTGACGCCGTTCATCACCGCCTGAAATACGGCTTTGTCCACGCCGCTGCTGGCAGCCGTCCTGTCCAGCAGGATGCCGCCGCCGTCCTTCAGAGGGGCCGACAGTGCGAAATAGGACAGATAGGCCACCTGGGCCCGCAGGAAGGGGCTGCCTGTCAGCTTGGCCTGCTCCGCAGCGTTGAGCACACCAAACTCCACGCTCTTGCCCACGGCATTGGCCCAGGAGAAGTCAGGCGACGCCCCGCTGTCCGAGTAGCCCAGCGCCCGCAGAAGAAAGGTCATGTACTCCCCTGCCGAGAGCTGTGCATCCGGTCCAAAGTAGCGCTGTCCACCGGCGCTGACGTTGTTGCCCTTGGTATAGCCCTTCTCATAGGCATAGGCCACATAGCGGTCGCACCAGGCAGGGGTGTCCGCAAAGGGGTTGGCCGCTGTGCTGCTCAGCGCAGCCCCCTCCTCCCCGATCAAACGCAGGAACATGACCAGTCCCACGATACGGGTGGGAGCCTGCTCCAGATCATACCCGGAGCCGTAGGCCGTTCCAGTGCCCTGGAACAGCCCCATCTGCTTTAATGCGTCGGCCAGAGCATTGTAGTCCAGCCCCGCTCCGGAGGACACGGTATAGAAGCCCTCTACGCCCAAAACCGCAGTATCAGAGGTGATTGTCACTGCCGCTGTGGTATTTTCGGCCGCTAAGACGCGGTGACGTGCGGTCAGCGCGGCACCGGAGGCCACGGTCTGCCCCACCGTAATATCCACCACACTGCCGCCGGAATAGGACACGGTTCCGCTTCCAGCCAGGAGCAGCAGCCCGGAACCGGCAGGCAGGCTGACCACGTCTCCCCTTTTAAAGCGGAAATCCGTGATTGAGGCGGCATAGCTCTGTTCTCCACCTGCCCGGGCCAGATAACCGCTGTGCCTGGCATTCAGATCCGCCAGCACAGAGTCGTAGACGGTCTTTGCCTGCTCCGCGATGCGTGTCTCCGCCTGCCGCAGTACGTCCGGAATATAAGTGTCGTTCAGGTAGCCCTGCGTTACAAGGCTCTCCCCTGTCCCCGTATCGGCGGCATATACTGCCGCACAGCCTATCAGGATGACCAGGGCAAGCAGGCCAACGGCAAGTCTCTTCATGGTACCTCCGAAATCATATAGCTCAGCGCCAACAGGCTGTCGGCAAAGTGGACGTTCTCAATCACTATGTCCGGCGCGTCCACCGTCAGCTCAATATTGGTGAAATTCCAGATTCCTTTCACGCCGGAGGCCACCAGCCGACCGGCGATCCGGTTGGCCACGCTCCGGGGAACCGTCAGCACCCCGATGCTGGCCGGATGCTGGCCCAGATACTCCTCCAACTGATCCACGTGGTGGACCGGCACCCCGGAGAGTCTCTGCCCAACCACATCCGGCGCCACATCAAAGGCGGCCGAAAGCGCCACACCGGAGCGCTCGAAGTGAAAGTTTTCCATCAGGGCCCGGCCCAAGTTGCCCGCCCCCAGAATGACCGCGTTGTGGCCGCGGTTCATACCCAGAATGTCGGAAATCTCCCCCCGCAGATTTTCAATATTATAGCCGTAGCCCTGCTGGCCGAACCCGCCGAAGCAGGAGAGATCCTGCCGGATCTGTGAGGCGGTCAGCCCCATGGATTTGCCCAGCGCGTTGGATGAAATGCGCTCCACACCGGCCAAATAGAGGTCGTTCAGGTGGCGGTAGTACCGTGGGAGGCGACGTATCACCGCACTGGACACTTTATCTTTTTTCATAGCTCCATCACTCTTCTTCTTGTTCCAAAGCGGTACCGCACGTAACTCGCCCGTTCCGCTGCAAGATTCCTATTCAGTTTACTCGAAAGAGGGGCCGATGTCAACGTTCTTTTCCCTGGAACCGCCTTCCGGTCCGGTGCATAGAGTGAGGAAAAGGAGGAATGCCAATTGGCCTCGATTGGAACCATTGTCACCCGCGTATATACCTCCCGGGCCCAGCTCCCGGTGCCGGGCGCTACTGTAGCGGTGACGCAGAGGGCGGGCGGCGGGCGGCATACGCTGCTGGCCTTACGGGTGACGGACGAAAACGGACGCACCGCGCCGATCCGCGTCGCCACACCCGAGCCGTCTGCCAGTGAATCCCCAGGGACAGAGTCCCCCTTCGCCGTCTGTGACATCTGGGTGGAGGTACCGGGCTATGAGATGCTTCTGGTGGAGAATGTCCAGGTCTTTCCTAATACGGAAACACTACAGGAGCTGGAGCTGATTCCCCTGCCGGAGCAGACCTCGTCGTCTACCCGGGGGGAGATCGTGGATATTCCACCCCAGGATCTGTAAGGAGGTACCCCCATGCCGACCACACCTGTAACGCCCTATGTCCCACAATACATCACCGTGCATCTGGGCGCCCCCAGCGCCGCTGCGGAAAATGTGACGGTTTCCTTCCCGGAATACGTTAAGAATGTGGCCTCCAGCGAGATCTATCCCACCTGGGAGCCGGCGGCTATCCGGGCAAACATCCTGGCGATCATTTCGTTTGCCCTCAACCGGGTATATACCGAATATTACCCCAGCCGCGGCTACCCCTTCAACATCACCGCCAGCACGGCCTACGACCAGAAATTCATCAAAGGGCGCAACATTTTTGAGAACATCAGCCAGATGGTGGATGAGATCTTCAATTCCTACATACGGCGCACCGGCTTTGTGGAGCCCCTGGCAGCCAAATTTTGCAACGGCACCACCACCACCTGCGACGGTCTCTCCCAGTGGGGCAGCCAGGCCATGGCAGAGCAGGGCGCCGACTCCGTCACCATCCTGCGAAACTATTATGGCGACAATATCGAGATCGTGAACAATGCTCCTGTCATGGGTATCCGCAGCTCCTACCCCGGAACTCCGGTGCGGCTGGGCGACCGGGGGGAGCCGGTGGTGCGCATCCAGACCATGCTCAACCGCATCTCCCGCGATTACCCCGCTATTCCGAAGGTTCAGCCGGTGGACGGGATCTTCGGAGCGTCCACCGAGCAGTCGGTCATCAAATTCCAGCAGATTTTCAGCCTGACGCCGGACGGAGTCGTTGGAAACGCCACCTGGTATAAGCTGGTCTTTCTGTACGTGGGCGTTCTGGAATTGGCGGAGCTGGTCAGCGAGGGTCAGACCTTCTACACCACCTTGGTGCCCGTCAACCGCCCCGATACCATTTCCCTCGGCGACACCGGAGAAAATGTCAAGGTAATACAGTACCTTCTCTCTGTGGTGGCGGAGTTTTATAATAACATCCCCCCGGTGGCTGTGGACGGGATTTTCGGGCAATCCACCCAAAACGCAGTCCTGGCTCTTCAACAGATGGCTGGTCTGTACCAAGACGGCGTTGTAGGCGAGGACACCTGGGCCGCACTCTACCGATTTTATGTCGGCATAGTGGATACCATGAGCCAATATACCAATGTCATCCCAGAGCAGTTCCGGCCGGAGCTTCCCGAGAGCGAAGCCACCAGCCTGACCCAGTACCCCGGCCAACCCATGACACTGGGCAGCACCGACGAGAGAGGAGAAGACGCCACATGATTCGCTCCCAACTCCACCTGATTGGACAGCCCGTACGCAGCCTCCAAACCATGCTGCGCACCATTTCTTTCGCTTACCCCTTCCTCCCCCGTCTCACGCCGGACGGAATTTTCGGCGAACGCACCCTAGAGGCCGTCATGCTCTTTCAGAGGGAATTTTTCCCTCCGGTCACCGGACAGGTAAACCAGGCCACCTGGGACGCTATCGTTTCCTTGTATCACCAGGTGGTTTCCCGCCTCACTCCGCTGCCCACCCGCAGCTTTCCAAGTCCTGAGTTTTCCGTCGCACCGGGTGAGGCCAGCGTTCATCTTAACCTGGTGCAGTCCATGTTCTGCGGGCTGTCTCGGGTCCTGAACGGCGTGGAAACCTGTGATGTCTCCGGGGTAAACAATGCCGCCACCGAGCACAACATCAAGTGGATTCAACATCTGAATCACCGTCCGGAAACCGGGACACTGGATCAGGAGAGCTGGAATACCCTCAGCCGCCTCTATACTATGTTTGTCACCAGCGCCCAGTCGCCCTGGACTACGCGGCCTGAACTTTTTATGCCCTGACGCGGCATATATGTGTAAGGTGGGTGCCCTGTCCATAGCAGGGCACCCACCTTGTCTACAGTTTCAACTACAGGTTACATTACCAGACTGGGAGCTGCATAGGTGCGGCCCGCCAGCTCACTGTTGAGCATGTAGAGGCCTTTGGCATCGTCGCCGTAGAGCTCCATCTTTTTAATCATATCCTCGGCGGTCTTCTCCTCCTCGCCCTGCTCTTTGACAAACCAATCCAGGAACTGCATGGTGCGGAAGTCCTTGACCTCATAGGCTGCATCGTAGATCGTGTGAATCAGATTGGTGACATACTGCTCATGGGCCAGGCCGGCCTTGAGCACCTCCAGCCTGCCGTTGGGGGCGGCGGTGGGCCTGGCAATGCCCTCCAGCACCGGGCGGTGGCTGTTGTTCTGGAGATACTGGAACATAAGCATGGCGTGATCCCGTTCCTCCTGCGCCTGCACCTTGTACCAGTTGGCGAAGCCGTCCAGTCCCTCGTCCTCGAAGTAGGCGGAGAACTCCAGATACAGGTAAGCGGAGTAGAACTCCTTATTGATCTGCTCGTTCAGCAGAGAGGCAACTTTTTCGTTCAGCATAATAAATACACTCCTTTCTCATCTGGATGGCATAAGAATACCACGGATTTTATTCTGTTACAACTGTAAATTCCACTCAGAAATTCCTCTGCGCCCTAACAATGGCCGTAGGCAACAGAGGACAGGATACCGGTTAAAACAGTCCGTCGAACAGGGTAATCTGACTCGTATCCGGCATGGCCCAGGGGCGGCCGCGCCGTCCCTGGGGTCCCGTTTCCCTCCATCTGGCGGGCGAAATCAATTCGCCCGCCATCGAGGTTTTGCCTGCGGCAAAACGCTCGGACACCGCAGGCGGCGGACGGCATACCGGTTAAAACAGTCCGTCGAACAGGGTAATCTGACTCGTATCCGGCATGCCGTCCAGAGCACCAGCGGCCTTGAGCTGCTCGATGTGGGTCTTGGAGACCTTGGGACAGGCTGCGGAAAACTCCTCGATAGATATAAACCGCTTTCCCTCCCGCTGCTCCATGATAGACCAGGCCGCCGTCTCGCCCAGACCAGGCACAGAGGTGAAGGGGGGCAGCAGGCTTCCCTTCTCATTGTCTGGCAGGAAGTTGACCGCGTGGGAGCGGTAGAGATCCATGTGCTCAAAGGTGAACCCCCGCAGATAGAACTCATAGACCACCTCAAGGGTGACCAAAATATCCTCCTCCACGGGAGAGGGCTTCTCCTTGCTCTCAATCTCCCGCATTTTAGCCTTACACACATCCATCCCCTGGCACATGAAGGTGGCGTCAAAGGCCTTGGCGCGGATAGAGAAGAAGGCGGCGTAGAAGGCCAGGGGGCGGTGGACCTTGAACCAGGCGATGCGGAAGGCCATCATCACGTAAGCCACGGCGTGGGCCTTGGGGAACAGGTACTTGATCTTCTTGCAGGAGCCGATGTACCAGTCGGGTACGCCGGCGGCCCTCATCTCCTCCTCCGCCCCTTCGGGCAGGCCCCGGCCCTTACGCACCGACTCCATGATCTTGAAGGCCCGCTTCTCCGGCATGCCACAGGAGATGAGGAAGAGCATGATGTCGTCGCGGCAGCCGATGGCCTGGCCGACCGGGACGCCCTGATCCACAATCAGATCCCGGGCGTTGCCCAGCCACACGTCGGTTCCGTGGGAGAAGCCGGACAGGCGCAGGAGAATGTCAAACTCGTGGGGCTGGGTGTCCACCAGCATGCCGCGGGTGAACTTGGTGTTGAACTCCGGGATGGCCACGGCGCCGGTTGGGCCCAGGATGGGGTCGTCCACGAAGCCCAGCACCTCAGAGGAGGTGAAGATGCTCATGGTGTCCCGGTCGTCCAGAGGGATCTTTTGCGGATCCACCCCGGTGAGATCCTGGAGCATGCGGATCATGGTGGGATCATCGTGGCCCAGCATGTCCAGCTTGAGCAGGTTGGACTCCATGGAGTGATATTCGAAGTGAGTGGTAATGATGTCGCTGTTGGGATCGTCGGCGGGGTGCTGCACCGGACAGAAGTCGTAGATCTCCCGGTTCTGGGGGATGACCACCATGCCGCCGGGGTGCTGGCCGGTGGTGCGCTTGACGCCGGTGCAGCCCTGAGCCAGCCGGTTCTCCTCCGCCCGGTTTACCGTCCTTCCCCGCTCATCCATGTACTTCTTGACATAGCCGAAGGCGGTCTTTTCCGCCACGGTGCCGATGGTGCCCGCCCGGAACACGTGGGTCTGCCCGAACAGCTCAAAGGTGTACCGGTGGGCGTTGGCCTGATATTCGCCGGAGAAGTTCAGATCGATGTCGGGCACCTTGTCGCCGCCGAAGCCCAAGAAGGTCTCGAAGGGGATGTTGAAGCCGTCCTTGGCGTAGGGCGTTCCGCAGACGGGGCACACCGCGTCGGGCATGTCCGCGCCGCAGCCGATCCCCTTCTCCTTGGCAGTGTCGAAGTCCGAGTGCTTGCACTTGGGACAGCGGTAGTGGGGCGGCAGGGAGTTCACCTCCGTGATGCCCGACATGAAGGCTACCAGGGACGAGCCCACGGAGCCACGGGAGCCCACCAGGTAGCCGTGGGCCAGGGAGTCCTGCACCAGCTTCTGGGCCGACATATAAATGACGTCGTACTTGCACTTGATGATGTCGCCCAGCTCGGCATTGATGCGGTCCACCACGATTTTGGGCGGTTCCTCACCGTAAAGGGCTTTTGCTTTCCCCCAGACCAGGCTGGTCAGCTCCTCCGCTGAGTTCTCGATCTTGGGGGCGAACAACCCCTGGGGCAGAGGCACTACGTCCTCACACCAGTCGGCTACCAGATTGGTGTTGCGCACCACCACCTCATAGGCCTTCTCCTTCCCCAAATAGGCAAACTCCTCCAGCATCTCGGTGGTGGTCTTGAAGTAGATGGGCAGAGACGAGTCGGCATCTTCAAAGCCCTTGGAGGCCAGCAGGACGTGGCGGTAGATCTCGTCCTCCGGGTCCAGGAAATGGACGTCGCCGGTGGCGCACACAGGCTTGTCCAGCGCCTCGCCCAGGGATACGATGGTGCGGTTGAAGTCCTTCAGCTCCTCCTGGCTCTGCACCATACCCTTGCGCAGCATGAAGGCATTGTTGCACAGAGGCTGAATCTCCAGGAAATCGTACCAGGAGGCAATGCGCTTAAGCTCCGCAAAGTCTTTTCGCTTTACAACTGCTTGAAACAGCTCTCCAGCCTCGCAGGCCGAGCCGATAATGAGTCCCTCCCGGTGCTGGTTGATCAGGCTCTTGGGCATGATGGGGTAGCGCTTAAAGTGGTCCAGGTGAGAGGCCGAGATGAGCTTGTAGAGATTGCGCAGGCCCAGTTGGTTCTTGGCCAGCACGATTAGGTGCTTGGGCTGGCGGCGGGCCTTGCCCCCAGTACGCAGCCTGGCCATAGCCGGATTGATCTGCTGGAGGGTATGTACACCCCTGTCCCGCAGCATCTCGAAGAAAGGTACCAGCATATAGCCCACCGTGGCCGCGTCGTCATAGGCCCGGTGGTGGTTGAAGGCGGGCAGGTTCAGGTGCTCCGCCACGATGTCCAGCTTGTGCTTGCCCAGCTCCGGCAGCAGGTTCTGGGCCAGAATCAGCGTGTCGATGGAGGTGCTGTCGAAGGGGCGGCCCATGCGGCGGCACCCCTCGGCGATGAAGCCCATGTCGAACTCCGCGTTGTGGGCGGCCAGTGGGCGCTCCCCCACGAAGTCTAGAAAGGCATTTATGGCCTCCGCCTGGGAGGGGGCTCCCCTCAGCATCTCGTCGGTGATGCCGGTAAGCTCGGTGATCTCGCGGGTCAGAGGCCGTTCAGGATCAGCAAACGTGGAGAACTGCTCCACCACCTCCCCGTTCCGCAGTACCACCGCTCCGATCTCGGTGATTACATCCCGCCGCTTGTCCAGGCCGGTAGTCTCAATGTCGAAACAGACGATATCGCCTGTAAAGTCTTGTTCCTTGTCCCCGTGTACCACCACCCGGTCGTCTACGTCGTTGATGAAGTACGCCTCCACGCCGTAAAGCACCTTGATCTTCTTGGCCGAGTGCCATGCGTCGGGGAATGCCTGGGCCACGCCGTGGTCGGTGATGGCGATGGCCCGATGGCCCCACGCTTCCGCCCGCTTGACCACGTTCTTGTCCGGCCCCGCCTTGGGGCTCACTTGGGTGAGGGCATCCATGGAGGACATGGTGGTGTGCAAGTGGAGCTCCACCCGCTTCTCCGGCGCGTCGTCGGTCTTCATGGGCTTGGCGCTCTCCATGATGGCGTAGGGCTCCAGCACCATGTCGCCGGTGAAGCGGTCGATGTTCAGCTTGCCCTGAATCACCAGATGCTGGCCCTTCTTCACCCCGTCCACAATGCCCTTCCCCTCGTCACCGGGGAAAAACTTGGACACCCGCACCGAGCCGGTATAGTCCGTCACATCGAAGCACACCACCCAGGCACCCCGCTTTTTCAGCTCCCGGTGATCCACGGCAAATACGTCTCCCTTGACGATGACGGTTCCCATGTCCAGCTCCAGGGTGCTCATGGGGATGCTCTCCCGCTTGATTTCGTGCTTGCCGTAGAGCAGCTTTCCTCTCGGGCCGCCGGAGGCCACCTTTTTCTCCCGCGGGCTGGCAGTTTTGAGACCAGCCAGAGCTCTCCGGCGGATCTCCTCCGTGCGGCGGAAGGCCGCCATGGCATCCTCCTCCACCGGGGCGGCCGGGGGCGGCGGAGGAGGGGCGCTGGCCGCAGGAGCCGGTTCAGCCGCCACAGGAGCCGATGTGGGAGCAGTCGCGGCCGCCGCTCCCATCTCCAGCTCCACCCGCTACACCCGGTAGGCCAAGGCCAGGCTCTTCTCGATCTGGTGCCGCAGGCCCTCCTCGGGCATTCGGGGGCACTCCACCTTGGCGCGGATAGAGCGGGCCGCCTTATCGATCACCGCCCCCGTGACCAGATAGCCGCCTGCCAGGGCCGCCAGCTCTTCACCGGGCCGCCAGGCGGAAAACAAATTCAAAAAGGGAATCTTCTGTGCCTGTGACATGGTTGAAACGCTCCTGCCTCCTCCGTCAAAGTTCCTCAATTAGTGCGAAAAGCTCGTCCACCAGGGCCTCCTGGGGAACCTTTTTCACGATCTCCCCCTTGCGGAAGAGCAGGCCCTCCCCGTTGCCGCCGGCGATGCCCACGTCGGCGGCGGAGGCCTCTCCGGGGCCGTTGACCACGCAGCCCATGACCGCCACGGTGATGGGCTTGTCCACGGCCTTGAGCCGCTCCTCCACCTGGGTGGCCAGGCCGATGAGGTCGATACGGGTGCGCCCGCAGGTGGGGCAGGACACCAGCTCCGGTCCCTCCTTCCGCACCCCGGCGGCCTTGAGGATGTCCCGGGCGGCGTATACCTCCTCCACCGGGTCGGCGGAGAGGGACACCCGCAGGGTGTCCCCGATACCCATGGCCAGCAAGCCGCCGATGCCCACCGCGGATTTGAGGGTGCCCATGCGCAGGGTGCCGGTCTCCGTCACCCCGAGATGTAAAGGATAATCGCTTTCCTGATTCATCAGGCGGTAGGCCGCCATGGTGGTGCGCACGCTGGAGGACTTGAGGGACACGCATATGTCGGTAAAGTCGAATTTCTCCAGCAGGCGGATATGTCCAAAGGCCGACTCCACCAGGGCCTCCGGCGTCACCCCGCCGTATTTGGCCAGGATGGGCTTCTCCAGGGAACCGCCGTTGACTCCAATACGGATGGGAATCCCCTTTTGTCGGCAGGCGTCGGCCACCGCCTTCACCCGGTCCTCCCCGCCGATGTTGCCCGGATTGATGCGCACTTTGTCGCACCCGGCGGCCACGCACTCCAGGGCCAGCCGGTAATCGAAATGGATGTCCGCCACCAGAGGGATGGGGCTCCGCTCCCGAATGGCCCCCACCGCCCGGGCGGCGGCCAGATCGGGCACCGCCACCCGCACAATCTCGCACCCCGCCGCCGCCAGACGTTTGATCTGCTCCGCTGTGGCGGACACATCGTCGGTGCGGGTGTTGGTCATGGACTGAATGGTGACCGGAGCACCCCCCCCGATGGGGACGCCGCCCACGCGAATCTGTCTGGTCATAGGACAAGCCTCCCTACAGGATCAATTTGTTTACGTCGCTGACGGCCACCACCACCATCAGGGCAATGAGGCAGAAGAAGCCCGCCATATTGATATAGCCCAGGTACTTCTGGTCGATACGCCTGTGGGTGAAGAAGTGGTAAATGCCGCCCACGAGTAGGAAAAGAATCTGCCCGCCGTCCAGAGCGGGGATGGGCAGCAGGTTCATCACCGCCAGGTTGATGGCGATGAAGGCCACGAACCACAGGATATTCGCCAGTGCGGCCGCCATATTGGGAGACTGGGCCCCCACGTCCGACATCATGGTTACGATGCCGATCGGGCCGGACATGTCCTGGATACCGGCTCGACCGGAAAAAAGATCCACCAGGGACAGGCGCACCATCCGCACCATATCAATGGTATTGTACCAGCTCTGACGCAGCCAATTTCCCACGTGGAAGGGCTCCCGGACGCAGATGAGCCCCCGCATCTGCACAGTCTCGCCCTCGTAGGTGTATTCCCGGGGCCGGAGATCAAAGCCCGGCCGCTCCAGGCGTACGCCGTCCCGCTCAATGACCAGATCCATGATGCCGTCCTCGTCACGGCCAAAGAACAGGTCCAAATCACTCTTGGTATAGATCCGTTCGCCGTTGACCCGGACGATCCGGTCGCCCGGCAGCAGCCCCTGGGCACTTTCATAGGGAAAGCCTTCCATAAGCGTGTCGATGACCGGGACCACAAAGAAGGTATTCTGGGCCAGGAGCAGCGCCAGCAAGACAAAGCCGGTGAGGAGGTTCATAAAGGATCCCGCCACCAGAATGATGAACTTTCTCCAGGCCGGCTTATTGGAAAATGCCCTGGGGTCGTCGGAGGCGTCGTCCTCCCCCTCCATGGCGCAAAAGCCGCCCATGGGGATGGCGCGCAGGGAATACTGCGTCTCCCCTTTTTGCGTGGAGAACAGCAGTGGCCCCATGCCGATGGCAAATTCGTTCACCCGCACCCCCAGCAGCTTGGCGGTGATGAAGTGTCCGAACTCATGCAGGGCGATGAGGATACCAAACATGAGAATGGCGATGATGATATAGAGCATAAGCGTATTCAGTCTCCTTGACGGGTATTACCGGGCGCAGCGGACCGCCTCTCTGGCGGCATGGTCGGCCAGAAGGATGTCCTCCAGAGAGGGCCGCTCTACGGGTTTGACCCGCTCCAGAGCCTCTCCCACCCGTCTGGGGATGTCCAGAAAGCCGATCTCCTCCCGCAGGAAGAGGTCCACCGCCGCCTCGTTGGCTCCGCTGAGCACGGCCGGCGCCGTACCCCCCTGCGCGGCCGCCTGAAGGGCCAGTGCCAGACATTCGAAGGTCTCGCAGTCCGGGGCGGCAAAGGTGAGCGGCGGGCAGGACAACAGGTCCAGTGACGCCGCCGGGCCCGGCGCCCGCGCCGGCCAGGTAAGGGCGTACTGGATGGGCAGGCGCATATCCGGCGCGCCCAACTGCGCCAATACGGCATTATCACAGTATTCCACCAAGGAGTGAACTATACTCTCCCGATGGATCACGATCGAAATCTTTTCCGGCGGCATTCGGTAAAGGCCCATGGCCTCGATCAACTCCAGGCCCTTGTTCATCAGAGTGGCGGAGTCGATGGTGATCTTGGCCCCCATGGCCCAGTTGGGGTGGCACAGCGCCTGAGCCTTTGTTACCCGGGCGAGCTGTTCCCGGCTCCAGCCGAAAAAGGGCCCGCCGGAGGCGGTGAGGATCAGGCGGCGCACCTCTCCCCGGTCGCGGCAGCCCTGCAGGCACTGGAAAATGGCCGAGTGCTCCGAGTCCACCGGGACAATCTCGGCCCCATAGCGGTCTGCCTCGTCCATGACCAGCTTCCCGGCGCAGACCATGGTCTCTTTGTTGGCCAAGGCGATGCGTTTGCCCTTCCGGATGGCGGCCAGGGTCGGCTCCAGCCCGGCCACCCCCATCACAGCGGTGACTACGGTGTCGGCCTCCGCCAGGGTGGCTGCCTCCAAAACGCCCCGAGGTCCGGCCGCCACCCGGATGGGGGTGTCCGCCAGGCGCACCTTCAAATCGGCGGCGGCCGACTCCTCCACCGCCGCCACCAGCTTGGGCCGGAATTTCCGAGCCTGCTCTTCCAGCAGCAGAGAATTCCGGTTGGCGGTCAGCGCCGCCACCGTCAGGCCGCAGGCCTGCGCAACCTCCAGGGTCTGCCGCCCGATGGAGCCGGTGGACCCCAGCACCGAAAGAGTCCTTTTCATCCCACCGCCCCCTGGATAGCCGGGAAATAGACGATCAGGATCTCCAGCAGCGGAGCGCAGAAGATGACGCTGTCAAAGCGGTCCAGCACTCCGCCGTGACCGGGGAAGATCGTGCCGTAATCCTTGATGTCATACTGCCGCTTGATGTAGGAGAAGGCCAAATCGCCAAACTGGGCCACCACTGCCCCCAGCAGTGCGTAGAGGATCAGCAGCCCATAGCGCACTGCGGCAGCCCCAAAACAGGCGGACATCACAAAGCCGTAGATCAGCGTAGCAGCGACCGAGCCTGCCACGCCGCCAACCGCCCCCTCCACCGTCTTTTTGGGGGAGAGCTCCGGGGCCAGCTTATGCTTTCCGAAGGCCATGCCCGCAAACAGCGCAAAAGCATCGCTGAGCCAGGCTACCACAAAGGGCAGCAGGATATAGTAGCGCCAGTCGGGCATCTCACGGATGCGGATGAAGGTGGACAGGAAATAGGGGATGACGATGGAGAGGAAGAAAGAGCCCCCCATCTTCTCCATAGTCACCGTATAGTGGCTTTTCATAGCCACTGCAAACAACAGTACCACGTAGAGGAAAAGGGTCACCAGTGCGGGCAGCATTCGCTCTCCTACAAAGACCCAGAAGGGGATGAGGCCCGCCAGGACGATGGCCAGGCCAGAGATCTTCGGATTTTTGACAAATCCAGTGGACCACAGCACCTCGTGCAGCGCGATCATGGCCAGGCCGGACACGACAACGGGCAATACCCAGCTTGGCGCAAAAAACAGCATCAAAATGATGAGCGGGACAAAAATCACCGCTACCATGATCCGCTTACCCATGCATCAGATCCCTCCAAATCGGCGCGACCGCCCCTGATAGGCCGCCAGCGCTTTGTGCAGCTCGTCTTTACTGAAGTCCGGCCAAAGCACGTCGGTAAAATAGAACTCCGCGTAGGCCGACTGCCACAGCAGAAAATTGGAAATGCGCAGCTCGCCGCTGGGCCGGATGACAAGGTCTGGGTCCGGCACGCCGGCGGAAAACAGATACCGTGAAAATTCCGCCTCAGACAGATGGTTGGGGTCTCCCCTGCCCGCCGCGCAATCCCCGGCAAAGGCCCGGGCCGCCCGGAGCAGTTCGTCCCGGCCTCCGTAGTTGAGGCAGATGTTTACCTGGCACCCCTCATAGCGGTCGGAGATCGCCTCGGTCTCCCGGCACAAGGTCCGCAGCTCCTCATTCAGCGGAGACAAATCCCCGAAGAAGCGCATTTTTACCCGGTCCTTCTCCATGCGCCCGATGGCCTCCAGCAGATACTTCCTCAGCAGACCCATGATGGCGGAGACCTCCTCCGCCGGGCGCTTCCAGTTCTCCGTGGAAAAAGCGTAGACCGTCAGATACTCCAATCCAATGTCCTTGCAGTAAGTCGCAATGGTACGAAAGGTCTCGGCGCCCGCGGCGTGTCCGGCGGTGCGTGGCAGGCCCCGCCTCTTGGCCCACCGGCCATTGCCGTCCATGATGATGGCGATGTGCCGCGGCAGACGATCAAAGTCTACCGGCGCGGCCGTATTTTCCTTTTTTCTGAACAGCGGCATGTCCTCGCTCCTGTCGGGCAGGGCGGCTTCCGTCCCACCTCAAGTTGTCTCAAATACGAAGCGTGCGGGGCGCCGGGGCGCCCCGCACCGCAAGCTGTGTGAAGGAAATCCCCTACACAGCCATCAGCTCCGTCTCCTTCTTGGCTGTCAGCTCGTCGATCTGCTTGCAGCGTTTATCCGTCATATCCTGCAGCTCTTTTTCCAACTCCTTGAGCTCGTCCTCGGTGATCTCTGACTTTTTCTGCATGGCCTTAAACTTATCCATGGCGTCCCGACGGATATTGCGGACCGCCACCTTGCCGTTCTCTCCATACTTTTTTACCTGCTTGGTCAGGTCCCTGCGGCGCTCCTCGGTCAGTTGGGGGAAGCCCAGGCGTATAACACGGCCGTCGTTCTGGGGATTGATGCCCAAATCGGAGGTCTGAATCGCTTTTTCAATGGCCTTGAGCAGCGTGGCGTCCCAGGGCTGGATCATCAAGCTGCGGGGATCGGGCGAGGAGATGGCCGCCACCTGATTGATGGGGGTGGGGCTGCCATAATAGTCCACGGCGATCTTATCCAGCACGGAAGCATTGGCGCGTCCGGCCCGGACACTGGCAAAGTCGGAGACTACCACATCCACAGTCTTCTGCATTTTGACGTCGTAAACCTTCAGCTCTTCCTTCATATCACTGTTCCTCCTTGACAATGGTACCGATCTTTTCACCCATGACCACCCGGTAGATGTTCTCCGGGTCCTTGAGGGCAAACAGAATCACAGGAATTTTGTTATCCATGGAGAGGGACGTCGCGGTGGAATCCATCACCTGCAGGTGCTGGGCCAGCACGTCATCGTAGGAGATGGAGTCATACTTCACGGCGTTGGGGTCTTTCTTGGGGTCGGCACTGTAGACGCCGTCGATATTTTTGGCCAGCAGGATGGCGTCGGCGTCGATCTCCGCCGCACGCAGCACCGCCGCGGTATCGGTGGAGAAGAAGGGGTTGCCGGTGCCGCAGCCAAAGATGACCACCCGCCCCTTTTCCATATGCCGGATGGCCTTGGAGCGGATGTAGGGCTCGGCCACGGAGCGCATCTCAATGGCCGTCTGTACGCGCACATCCACACCCTTCTGCTCCAGCACATCCGCAATGGCCAGGCAGTTGATGGCGGTGGCCAGCATCCCCATGTGGTCGGCCCGGGTCCGCTCCATCCGGTCGCCGCCATCCTTGAGCCCCCGCCAGAAATTGCCACCGCCCACGACGATCCCTACCTGGACGCCGGCCTGTGTACACTTCTTAATGACATCGCAGACCTTGCCGATGACGTCAAAATCCAGCCCACGGCTGGCATCGCCAGCCAGGGCTTCGCCGCTGACCTTCAGCAGCACCCGCTTATACTGCGGTTCAGCCATTCCATCAGCCCCTATCTTTAACCTGTTCTCGTCATTTGCCGCGCGGCCGGTTTTCACCTCCGCGCGGAATTACGCTTTCTCTATTTTAATATAAGTTTGCCCGTTTGCATAGAGCCCAGAATAGATTTTTTACAAATTGTTCTTACCTGTTTGATGGTCCCTGCCTCTCCTGGGCCGTAGAAAAGGGCCCCGGGAGACGACTCCCGGGGCCCTGCCACAAACGGGCGGTTTACTTGCCCAACTGCTTGGCAATTTCCTCCGCAAAGTTTTCCTGCTTCTTCTCGATGCCCTCGCCCTTTTCGAAGCGGACCGCGTCCTTCAGCACAATGGTACCGCCCAGGCTCTTGGCCACGTTGGCAATGTGCTGCTCCACGCTCATGGAGTTGTCCTTTACGAACTCCTGCTGCAGCAGGCAGTTTTCCTTATAGAATTTGCCCAGCTTGCCGATGACAATCCCCTCTTTGACCTTATCCGGCTTGGCAGCCATCTTGGGATCGTTCTCCATCTGGACCAGCATGATTTTCTTCTCCTCGTCCAGCGTGGCCTGATCGACCTGGCTCTTGTCCAGGAAACGGGGATTCAGGGCCGCGATCTGCATGGCCACATCCTTGCCCACCTCATTGACCTGCTCGGCCGTCAGGCTGGTCTCCAGATTCACCAGCACACCGATCTTGCCGCCGGCGTGGATATAGGGCACGCACACGCCCTCGGTGAACAACGCAAACCGGCGGACCTTGATGTTCTCGCCGATGACCAGGACCATCTCCTGCTGCTCCTCCTGAACAGTACGGCCATTGCCGTAGGGAGCGGCCATCAGGGCGTCCATGTCGGCGGGCTTCTCCTTGGCCACAACTGCGGCCACGCCCTTGACAAATTCCACAAACTTTTCGTTCTTGCCCACGAAGTCGGTCTCGGCGTTGACCTCGACCACCACGCCCACGCCGTCGATGACAGCGGCATAAGCAGCGCCCTCGGCCGCGATGCGGCCGGCCTTCTTCTGCGAGGCGGCCAAGCCCTTCTCACGCAGGATCTCGACGGCCTTGTCCATATTGCCTTCGGCCTCCGTCAGGGCCTTCTTGCAGTCCATCATGCCCACGCCGGTCATTTCGCGCAGAGCCTGTACCTCTTTCGCAGTGATTGCCATATTACAAAACCTCCATCATTTTTTATACTTCTACTCGTAAACAAGCGCCCGCCGCGCGCGGCGGGCGCTTGTCAATGTTTCAATCAGGCCTCGGCGGGAGCTGCGGTCTCGTTGACCTTGGCAGCCTCGTCAGCGGCGGTATCCTCGCCCTGCTTGCCCTCCTGGATGGCGTTGGCCATGACGGAGGAGATCAGGCGGATGGCGCGGATGGCGTCGTCGTTGCCGGGGATAACGTAGTCGATCTCATCGGGGTCGCAGTTGGTATCCACGATGGCCACGATGGGGATATGGAGCTTGCGGGCCTCGTTGATGGCGTTGCGCTCCTTCCGGGGGTCCACCACAAACAGGGCTCCAGGCAGGCGCTTCATCTCGGTGACGCCGCCCAGATACTTCTCCAGCTTGGCGATCTCGCCCATGTGCTTGATGACTTCCTTCTTGGGCAGCATGTCGAAGGTACCGTCCTCCTGCATCTTCTTAAGCTGGTTCAGACGGTCCACACGGCCGCGCATGGTCTTGAAGTTGGTGAGCATGCCGCCCAGCCAGCGGGCGTTGACATAGTAGCCGCCGCAACGGGTGGCCTCTTCCTTGATGGCCTCCTGGGCCTGCTTCTTGGTGCCCACAAACAGCAGAGTCTGGCCGCTGGCGGACAGGTCACGGACAAAGTTATAGGCTTCCTCCAGCTTTTTCACGGTCTTCTGCAGGTCGATGATATAGATGCCGTTCCGCTCCGTGTAGATATAAGCGGACATTTTGGGGTTCCACCGACGGGTCTGGTGACCAAAGTGGACACCGGCTTCCAGAAGCTGTTTCATAGATACGACTGCCATTGATAAAGTTCCTCCTTTTAGTTGTTCCTCCACCCGTTCATCCGAAGACGCCAACCCCAATGGGGCACAGGACGCTTCGTCCAGCGGTGTGAGTCATACTGTGCTTTTACGCACAGCGGTGATATTTTACCATAGTATGCCCTGCAATGCAACACTTTTTTCCTTGACCGGAAGACTTTTTCCCGCCTTTATCCCAGCAGACCCCGTTTCTCGTCCAGCGCCGGCCGGCCGGCGGTCTGCTCAGCCTCCACCAGAATGATGTCCTCCCCGAAGCGACGCACGCATTCCCAGGGAAAGACGTAATCCTCCTCCCGGCCCAGCAGTCCGAAAAAGCGCAGCCGTCCCGGCACCACCAGCGCTTTGACCTTGCCGGTCTCCAGATCCAGCTCCACGTCCCCCACATATCCGAAGCGGCACCCATCGCTGATGTTGATGATTTCCTTGTCCCGCAGCTCAGCCATCCGGCTCTCCATACTGACACCCCATTTTCAAAGCGGTTCGTTTTGTGTATAATCATATACACAGTCTATGACCCTTTCCGCTTGTACTATGAGGTGTACCGTTTGAAAGATTTTTCCCGGACCGGAGCCCGGCTGTTTCGCATCACCGCGGCGGTCCTGCTGATTCTGTTCCTGCTGCTCTGGGGCGCTCAGACCCTGTTTGCCCATCGGAACCCCGTATTCACGCCCGATTACCCCATGGAGGACCTGACGGCGCTTCTGGCACAGGAACAGCTCTCCACCGCCGATTACGACACACTGTTTTTACAGACCGGCCTGGGGACGCCCGCCATCGACGCCCTGCTGGCCCAGGGGGCTCAGGGCCGGGAGCAGATCCTGGCCATCCAGCGGCAGTTCTTTGCCGCACCGGCCACCGTCTGCGCCGAGCTCTTCGGCCTGCTCGTCCGTGAAGACCGTCTGGCCCCGGACGAAAACGGCCAGCCGGTCTGGGGCCCTCCAATGCCCACGCTGGAGGACGGCGACGTGCTTTTGACCTATGCCACCCACTCCATGGGCTGGCGCCATGGCCACGCCGGTCTGGTCGTCGATGCAGCCGGGCAGAAGGTGCTGGAGGCCGTGGTCATCGGCAGCGATGCCGCGGTGACCAACCTCGGACACTGGCGGTCCTACTCCAACTATCTGGTCCTGCGCCTGCGGGAGAAATCGCCGGAACTCCAGTCTGAGCTGACCACCTGGGCGCTGGAGCACCTGGAGGGTGTCCCCTACCGCCTGTTCAGCGGTCTGTTAGGGCCGAAGGCGCCCGACCCCGGCCTTCCCGGCTTCGGGGTGCAATGCGCCCACTTGATCTGGTACGCCTTCCAGCAGTTCAGCTACGATGTGGACGCCGACGGCGGACGGTTGGTGACGGTGGACGACCTGGCCCGCTCTCCCCTGTTCGAGGTGGTGCAGCTCTATGGTCTGGACCCCCGGCAATGGATATGCTGAAAGGAGGCGCCCTTATGATTCCTGTCTTGCAGTCCCGCTGGCGGCTGGAGGGACAATATCTGATGAATTACGGTCTCCGGCAGCCGCTCCAGCCAGCACCGCAGCGGTCCTGGCAGACGGTGTCCATGCACCGGAAAGAGCAGTGTGAACAGCTCCCCGGAAGGGATCTCCGGCGGCACTGCCCGCGCCGCCGGCTGCGTCAGATCGGCGGTCTCCAGCCCGGGAAATGCCCTTTCCAGCCCCTTGGCCACCCATCTGCCGGTACCGGTAGGAGAAAAATACCACAGCATGTCCCCCTCACCTCTTCTCCGCTTTTTCCCCAGTATACGATTTCCCCACAAATATGTAAAGCCGCCCGGCGGGCGGCTGCATTCACAGGTTCTTTTTGATCTGATTGATGGCGTTTTTCTCCAACCGGGACACCTGAGCCTGGGAGATCCCCACCTCCGCCGACACCTCCATCTGAGTCTTGCCCTCAAAAAAGCGGAGGTTTAAAATGTGGCGCTCCCGCTCTGAGAGGTGGGAAATGGCCTCCTTCAGCGCAATCTGCTCCAGCCAGCTCTCGTCGGTGTTCTTGCTGTCTCTCACCTGGTCCATGACACAGATGGTGTCGCCTCCGTCGGAGTAGACCGGCTCATAGAGGGAGACCGGGTCCACGATGGCGTCCAGGGCAAAAACCACCTCCTCCCGCTTGATCTCCAGCATCTTGGCGATCTCCTCGATGGTGGGCTCCTTCTGGTGCTCGCTGATATACCTCTCCTTGGCCTGAAGGACCTTATAGGCCGTGTCCCGCATGGAACGGGACACCCGCAGCGAGCTGTTGTCCCGCAGGTAGCGCCGGATCTCCCCGATGATCATGGGCACACCGTAGGTGGAGAAGCGCACATCCAGGTCCACATTAAAATTGTCGATGGCCTTGATGAGGCCGATGCACCCCACCTGGAACAGGTCGTCCACGTTCTCCCCCCGGTTGGTGAACTTCTGGATGACCGACAGCACCAGCCGGAGGTTCCCGGCGATCAGCTCTTCCCGCGCCTTCATGTCGCCCTGCTTGGTCCTTTTCAGCAGCTCCGCCGTCTCTTCATTTTTCAACACCTTCAGCTTGGCTGTATTGACGCCGCAAATCTCCACCTTGCCCTGCACTTTGGATCTCCCTCCCGTGCTTTGATATCCGTATTTTTTCCTGAGAGGTGCGATTCATACGGTCTGGGCGGCGGGTATATTTTTTATCGTAGGACGGTTTTCGATGGACTTCTTTCCCTGGACAAGCTTGATGCCCCGTGATAGAATGTTTGTACGATTATGGGAGGTGGCGGAATGAATCGCTATCCATGGCTGGATGGCTACCTGATGGACCGGCCCGGCGCGGAGCAGGACTATAAGCTGGAGTGGCAGTGGCAGCGCTATCTGGTCCGGGGCAGGATGTTTGCGGCGGTCTGCACCCCCGGCGCGGAGCACAAGCTCCATGCGGGGCGCACCATGATTATCCTGAAATGTGACCCCCGTCTGGCCGAGGCCTTTCGGGCGCAGTACCCCGATGTGGTGCCCGGCTTTTACTCCGACAAGAAGACCTGGAACTCCGTCTATCTGGACGGACAGGTCCCTGACCAGATCCTGCGGGACATGTGCGACATGTCCTACGCGCTGGTAACGGCCAAGCTGACCAAAACCGTCCGGCGGGAACTGGGCCTGATTCCCTGAGCGGCCAAAAACGGAAGGCGCCGGTTTTCGGCGCCTTCCGTTTTTTACAGCATCCGCAGGATCTCACGCTTGAGACGGGAGATGATGCGCTTTTCCAGACGGGAAATATAGGACTGAGAGATCCCCAGCCGGTCGGCTACCTCCTTCTGCGTCCGCTCCGGCCGGCCGTCCAGCCCGAAACGCAGGGTGATGATGAGCCGTTCCCGGTCACTGAGCTTTTCCAGTGCGTCGGACAGGAGCTTGCGGTCCACATCCTCCTCGATGGGGCGCATCACCAGGTCGTTTTCGGTGCCCAGGATATCGGAGAGCAGCAGCTCGTTGCCGTCCCAGTCGGTGTTGAGCGGCTCATCGAAGGAGACCTCGCTTTTCAGGTTGGCGGTCTTGCGCAGGTGCATGAGGATCTCATTTTCAATGCAGCGGGAGGCGTAGGTGGCCAGCTTGATGTTCTTGGCCGGCTTGTAGGTCCCCACCGCCTTGATGAGTCCGATGGTGCCGATGGAGATGAGGTCCTCGATGCCCACGCCGGTGTTTTCAAAGCGGCGGGCGATATAGACCACCAGTCGCAGGTTCCGCTCGATGAGCTGGGAGCGTACCTCCTCGCTCCCCTCCTCCAGCCGGGCGATGAGCTCCGACTCCTCATCCCGGGTCAGGGGGGGCGGCAGGGTATCGCTCCCGCCGATATACATGATCTTTCCCGGCAGCATCAGGCCCAGCCGGGCCAGTAGTCTATGCGTGCGCACATACAGGCGCAGCGTCCAGCCCTTCATTCCATTCCCTCTACTTTCTGTCAGGTTTCTCCGATCAGGGCGCTGTAGCCGCCCCCGTCCGACACCGGATTGGGCGATAAGGCCACCAAGATGCCGCCGTAGTCCTCGGCTCCGACTCTGGCGTCGTCCAGCCGCAGGGCCAGCAGCATGCCACATTCCACGCCCACCGCCTGGTAGGGCAGCAGGCGAAACCGCCGGCCCCGCCCCCCTCTGGACAAGCGCTCCAGTGTGCCCACCGGGTCCCGCAGGGCCTTCTCGTCCAGAACCCGCTCCCCGGGCAGCAGAGGGCTCAGGCGGCTCCCCTCGGCCACCATCACCGGCCGCCCCGTCACCGGGTCGGTCAGGGTGTTGCCCGTATCCACCAGGGCGTTGACCGCCACCCGCCGTCCCTCCAGAATCAGAACAGCGGGTAAGACCTCCCGCCGCCCGTGGCGGGCCGTCCGCCGGAACACCAGGGTCAGCACCGCGTAGCACACCGCCGCGGACAGCAGCAGAATGCGCAGATCCATCACCGAGTAAAGGACGCCGTTCCGCAGAGTAAGTCCCCGGCCGCCCAGCAGGCCGATGGCAAAGATACCGCCGCCGAAGGCGCAGGACAGCCCAAAAAAGACCAGCGTCACCCGCAGCAGCCGGCGGCTGCCCCCGAACCCGGTCAGCAGCATCAGCACCGCCGCCCCCAGCTTACACAGGGGGTGGGTGAGAAAGCCCATGCCCGGGAAAAAGATCGCCGCGGCGTACAGGCCGCCCAGAGCCGCCCCGGCGGCCAGCCGGAGCCGCCGCAGCGGCTCCCCCGCCAGCTTTGCGGCCGCCAGAAGCAGCAGATAGTTGACGATTAAGTTGAGTAAAAACAGCGCGTCTATGTATACGACGGTCAAAGCCGCTCCTCCTCCGTGACCCGGAGCCGGTCCGGGGATCATACGCAGGTATTATTATACGGGCCCGACCGCTCAAAAAAGGTCAAACCGGGGCCGGTACAAAAAAGAAGCTGACAAGCACAAGTGCTTGTCAGCTTTCCAGGGTATTCCAGCAAAGTCCCGCCCGCTCAGAATCCACGGCTCCACTCGGGCCGTAGCTCCTGTTCCCCGGCCAGCGCCCGATCCAGCATGGCCAGAAATCGGTCCCGGTCCTCCGGCAGTCCACCCTTCAGCGGCAGGTAATTGGAGGCGTGGTTGCAGGTAAAGTGCAGCGGGTCCACCGTCAGATTTTCCAGCAGGAGCTTGGCCTCCAGCAGACTTTCCCGGGGCGTGATGGGGTGAAACCGCCCCGCCCGGTAATCCTGATAGAGCTCAGTCCCCGGGTCCAGAGTCAGAGTCAGCGCGGACAGATGCCGGGGCTTCATCTCGTTCATCATGGCGGCGGTGTCCAGCATATGGCGGCGGGAGGGCTCTCCCGTCCCAGCCAGCCCTAGAATGACCATCACCCACAGATCTATACCGGCCTCCCGGAGCCGCACGCCGGCTTCCAGCATCTGTGCGGCGTCTACGCCCTTTTTCACCTGCTTCAGCAGTGCGTCGCAGCCGGTCTCCACCCCCAAATAGGCCCGGGTGAGCCCGGCCTCCCGCAGGGTCCGCAGCTCCTCCGGCGTTTTGGCCAGGGTGCTGCGGGGTCCGGCGTAGGTAGTCACCCGCTGGAGCGAGGGGAAGGCGCGATGCAGCGCCTCCAGAATGGTCAGCAGCTCCTGCGTCCGCATGATGATGGCATCGCCGTCGCAGAGGAACACCCGCTCCACGTCGCCGTAATAAGCCTTGGCCATACGGATATCCTCCAGGATGTCCGCCATGGGCCGGATATGGAATTTTTTATCCAGGTACATCCCGCAGAAGGTGCAGGTATTGTTGGAGCAGCCTATGGTGGTCTGGAGCAAATAGCTTTTCCACTCGCCGGGCGGCCGGTAAATGTCGCCTTCATAACG
The DNA here is from genome assembly GCF_002320075.1 of Intestinimonas sp. UBA1698. Taxonomy (NCBI): domain Bacteria; kingdom Bacillati; phylum Bacillota; class Clostridia; order Eubacteriales; genus Intestinimonas; species Intestinimonas sp. UBA1698. Next base: position 27,872 of record NZ_DCJO01000010.1, read on the forward strand.
CATCGGGTTTTATCCTTCCTTGTATTATAAAGTAGTAGTT
>NZ_DCJO01000015.1:0-21788 GCF_002320075.1 Intestinimonas sp. UBA1698
GGCGGTGATGAACCTGCTGCCCATTCCAGCCCTGGACGGCGGGCGCATTTTCTTCCTGGCGGTCAACGGATTGTTCTCTCTGCTTACCCGGCGGAAGCTGGACCCCAAATACGAGGGCTATGTGAATATGGCGGGGTTTTGCTGCCTGATCCTGCTGATGGTGGTTGTGGCCTTCAATGATATTGTCAAGCTATTTGCGTAAAGCGAAATTACTTTCCTATAAGGGATAAAAGGTGATTGTATGACAAAGCAGATCAACATTGGGGGCGTTCCCGTGGGTGGGGGCGCTCCCATTCCCATCCAGTCCATGTGCAACACCCGTACCGACGATGTGGCGGCCACCGTGGCGCAGATCCACCGGCTGGAGGCGGCGGGCTGCGACATCATCCGGGTAGCCGTGCCCGACCAGGCGGCGGCCCGTGCTGTGGGCGCCATCAAAGAGCAGATTCACATTCCGCTGGTGGTGGATATCCACTTCGATTACCGTCTGGCTCTGGAATCCGTGGCAGCCGGATGCGACAAGGTGCGCATCAATCCCGGCAACATCGGGGACGCCGAACGGGTGAAGGCGGTGGCGCGGGCCTGCCGGGAGAAGGGCGTCCCCATCCGGATTGGGGTCAACGGCGGGTCTCTGGAAAAGCCGCTGCTGGCCAGGTACGGCGGGGTAACGCCCGAGGCCTTGGTGGAGTCCGCCTTCGGACACATTGCGTTGCTGCATCGCTTCGATTTTGACGACATCTGCATCTCCCTCAAGTCCTCCGACGTGCGGACCACCATGGCGGCCTACCGGCTCATGAGCGAGCGGTGCGATTATCCGCTTCACCTGGGCGTCACCGAGACGGGTACCATCCGCATGGGCACCCTCAAGTCTGCCATAGGCATCGGCGGTCTGCTGGGCTTCGGCATCGGGGACACCCTGCGGGTGTCTCTGTCCGCCGACCCGGTGGAGGAGGTCTACGCCGCCCGGGATATCCTGAAGGCCCTGGGCATCCGACAGGAGGGTCCCGACCTGATCGCCTGTCCCACCTGCGGCCGCACCCGGATCGACCTCATCGGCCTGGTCGAGGAGGTGGAGTGCCGCCTCAAAGGAGTGGAGAAGCCCATCACCGTGGCGGTTATGGGCTGCGTGGTCAACGGCCCCGGAGAGGCATCGGCCGCCGACGTGGGCATTGCAGGGGGAGACGGCGTGGGCCTGCTCTTCCGCAGGGGAGAGATCGTAAAGAAGGTGCCCCAGGCGGAGCTGGTGGACGAGCTGTTTGCCCTGATCGAGGAATTGTAAAAAATCAGCGTAGGAGCGTATACATATGCCAGAGCAGAAGAAAATCCCCATTCTGGTTCTCTTTTCCGCGTGGAAGCCATCGGAGGACCTGCGGCCGCTTCTGACCGATATGCTGGTCACCGGTGCGGTCATCGACCGGCAGCAGCGCTGCATCCAGGCGGAGATCCAGTGTGCTCAATGCCCGGATGATGTGCGCAGGGCGCTGCTGGAGCGGGAGCTGGCGGCGGCCTATGGGGTCCAGCGCGTAACGCTGCGGTTTCAGACGCCGGCGGCGGAGCCGCTTCCCCCGCCGGAGCCCCCAAAGCTGCCGGTTTCGGCGGAGCGGAAGCCCCTACCCACCGACGAGGCTGCCCCGCCGGAAGCGGTGCCCCCGGAATCGGAGGACCCGATGGAGGTCTTTCGCCGGACGGAACGCATCCGGCAGGCGGCGCTGAAGAAGATCAAGCCGGCGGCACACACGGAGAAAAGGGGCGGCCGGGAAGGGCCCAAGGAGAAGCTGATTTACGGCCGTATGGTGAAAAAATTTCCCGCCATCGCCATGAACGACATCACCCTGGACTCCGAAATGGTGACCATTGAAGGAGATGTATTCGCCACCGACCATCTGGAAATGAAGAAGCGAGGCGCGTGGATCGTCCGCTTTGACATCACGGATCAGACCAATTCCATCCGGGTGGCCAAATTTCTGGTCGGAGACGAAGGTAAGGAGCTGGCCGGGGCCATCCGGGAGGGGCAGCGCCTTGTGGTCCAGGGCCGGGTCAGCCCCTACCAGGGGGAGCTGCAGATCGAACCCACCGGCATCGCGGAGGGGACGCGGACCGTCCGCCAGGACAAGGCGGAAGGGGAGAAGCGGGTGGAGCTCCACCTGCACACCCGCATGTCGGTGATGGATGCCACCACCGACATCAAGGAGGTCATTAAGCGGGCGGCGGCCTGGGGGCATCCGGCCATCGCCATCACGGACCACGGCGTCTGCCATGATTTCCCCACCGCCTATTCCGCCGCCAAAAAGGCTGGCATCAAGATGATTTTCGGGGTGGAGGCCTACTTCCAGAACGACGTGGACGACATGCCCACGGTGCGGGGGACGATGGATGTTCCCTTTTCCGGGGAATACGTCTGCTTTGATTTAGAGACCACCGGCCTGGACGCCCAGCGGGACGTGATTACGGAGATCGGCGCGGTGGTGCTGAAGAACGGCCAGGTCACCGACGAGATCTTTTCCACCTTTGTGGACCCGGAACGGCCCATGAACCCCGAGATCATCCGTCTGACCGGCATTACCGACGAGATGGTCAAGGGCGCGCCCAAGCAGGCGGAGGCCATCCGGCAGTTTCTGGCCTTTGTCAACGGGCGACCTCTGGCGGCCCACAATGCCGGCTTTGACGTTGGGTTTCTTTCGGAGGGCTGCCGCCGCTGCGGTATCCCCTTCGAGGCGACGGCGGTGGACACCTTGCCGCTGGCCCAGGCCCTTCTGCCCCACCTGTCCAAGCACAAGCTGGACGTCGTGGCCGACCACCTGGGCCTGCCCGCCTTCCACCACCACAGAGCCACCGACGACGCCTCCACCGTGGCCTATATGCTGGTGCCCTTCTTCAAAAGGCTGGAGGAGGAACACGATATCCACTCCCTGGGGCCCATCAACCACTGGGTCGCCGGACAGAACCAGGCCCGGAAGGGCAAACGCCGGGCCCGGCATCTCATCGTCCTGGCCCGCAACCAGACCGGCCTGCGCAATCTCTATAAGCTGGTCTCCAAGGCTCATCTGGAGCACTTCCAGCGCAAGCAGTATCCGGTGATGCCCAAAAGCCTCATTGATGAGAACCGGGAGGGGCTGCTGATGGGCTCGGCCTGTGAGGCGGGCGAGCTGTTCCAGGCAGTGGTGCGGCACAGCTCCTGGGCGGAGCTCAAGCGCATCGCCTCCTGGTACGACTATCTGGAAATTCAGCCTCTGAGCAATAACGCCTATATGCTCCGGCCCGACAAGAACGGCAAGACCATTGCACGTGATAGGGAGGAGCTGCGGAATTTCAACCGCACCGTCGTGGAGCTGGCCCATGAACTGGGCAAACCCGTGGTGGCCACCGGCGACGTCCACTTCCTGGACCCGGAGGACGAGATCTACCGCCATGTGCTGCTGGCCACCAAGGGCTTTGAGGACGCCGACGCGCCCAATCCGCTTTACTTCCGCACCACCGACGAGATGCTGGAGGAATTCTCCTATCTGGGCGCTGAGACCGCCCGGGAGGTGGTCATCGACAATCCCCAACTCATCGCCGCCTGGTGCGGAGATCTGAGCCCGCTGCCCAACGGTCTGTTCGCCCCCAAGCTGGAGGATTCCGAGGGGGAGCTGAAGCGGCTGGTGTGGGGAAAGGCCAAGCGCCTTTACGGGGAGGAGCCGCCCCAGATCGTAGTGGATCGCATCAACGCCGAGCTGGGAGATATCCTGATGCGGCATTATGACGTGATTTACATGTCGGCCCAGAAGCTGGTGCAGGACTCCCTGGACCATGGCTATCTGGTGGGCTCCCGGGGCTCGGTGGGGTCCTCTATCGTGGCCTTTCTGTCGGGCATCACCGAGGTCAACGCCCTGCCGCCCCACTACCGCTGCCCCAACTGCAAGCATTCCGACTTCGAAGCGGCCAAGGAAGGGGGCTGGGGCTGTGGAGCCGATATGCCCGACGCGGTGTGCCCCGTGTGCGGGACTCCCTACGAAAAAGACGGCTTCAACATCCCCTTCGAGACCTTCCTGGGCTTCGGCGGCGACAAGGTGCCCGATATCGACCTGAACTTCTCCGGCGAGTACCAGTCCAGCGCCCACCGCCATACCTTTGAGCTCTTTGGAGAGACCCACGTGTTCCGGGCGGGCACCATCGGCACGGTAGCGGAAAAGACCGCCTTTGGCTACGTAAAAAAGTACCTGGAGGAACGAGGCAAGACCGCCACCAAGGCGGAGATGCTGCGGCTGGCCAAGGGCTGTACCGGGGTCAAACGGACCACCGGACAGCACCCCGGCGGCATGGTGGTCATCCCTCAGGACAAGGAGATCTACGATTTCTGCCCGGTGCAGCACCCGGCCGATGACACGGATACCGACATTATCACCACCCATTTCGAATATCACTCCATGGAGTCCAATCTGCTCAAGCTGGACATGCTGGGCCACGATGATCCCTCCATGATCCGCATGATGGAGGACCTCAGCGGCATGGATGCCAAGACCATCCCTCTGGACGATCCGGATACCCGGAGTATCTTCATCACCTCCAGGGCACTGGGGTACGAGGACGACCCGGTTCTCGGCCCGACCGGAGCCACCGCCATCCCGGAGTTCGGTACCTCCTTCGTCCGGGGCATGCTGGAGGAGACTAAGCCCACCGAATTTGACATTCTGGTGCGGCTGTCCGGTTTCTCTCACGGCACCGATGTGTGGCTGGGCAACGCCCGGGACCTGATCTTGTCCGGCACTGCTACCGTCGGCCAGGCCATCGGCTGCCGGGACGATATCATGCTCTATCTCATCTCCTGCGGCATGAAGGAAAAGCGGGCTTTCAAGATCATGGAGGCGGTCCGAAAGGGCAGGGGGCTTCCGGAAGGGGCCGAGGACGAGATGAAGGAGCATGGCGTACCCGACTGGTACATCGGCTCCTGCAAAAAGATCGCCTATCTGTTCCCGAAGGCCCACGCCGTGGCCTATGTGATGATGGCCTTCCGCATCGCCTGGTTCAAGGTCCACGATCCACTTGTGTTCTATGCGGCTTACTTCTCCATCCGGGCCAAGGCCTTTGACGCCACCGTCATGTGTCTGGGGATGGACCGGGTCAAGGCAAAGATGAACGAAATTCGGGCCAAGGACAAGGACGCCTCCGCCGTGGAACAGGACATGCTGACCACCCTGGAGGTGGTCTATGAATTCTATCTGCGCGGCTACACCTTTGATCAGATGGACCTGTACCGCTCCGATGCAGTGCGGTTCCAGGTGGACCGGGAGCGGAAGGCGCTCATTCCTCCGTTCATGGCCATCCCCGGCCTGGGGGAGACAGCGGCGGTTTCCATTGTGGAGCAGCGCAAGGGGAAGCAGTACCTCTCGGTGGAGGAGTTCTCCGCCGACTGTCCCAAGGTGACCAAGGCCCACATTGAGCTGCTCCGGACCTGCGGCGCCCTGGGCAATCTGCCGGAGACCAGTCAGATGACCCTGTTTTGAACCCTGTCTGTCTATTTTGAACAAGGTGGGGGCCATAAGTCAGGCCGGATTCCTCTTGACTTTAGCATAGTAGCGTGATAGTATATAAAAGCAAATTGGAGAAAGGTGGGGAATTCCCTTTGCGCTATACGATCCATACGCCCGAGGGGACCCGGGACCGGCTGTTTTCTGAGTGCCGGGAGCGGCGGCAGGTGCAGAGCGCCCTGACCAAGCTGTTTCAGTGCCGGGGTTATGCCGAGATTTCCACCCCGGAGGTGGAGTTTTACGACTTATTTCTTCAGTCAGGCAACCCCATGCCCCAGGAGAGCATGCTGAAGATCATCGACCGGTCGGGCAAGATCATGGTGATGCGCCCCGACTGCACAACCCCCATCGCCCGGGTGGCCGCCACCAAGCTGAAGGCGGTGCCGCTGCCCCAGCGGCTCTACTACGACCAGACGGTGTTTCGCTCCGGCCAGGAGCACAAGGGCGGCAGCAGTGAGATTGCACAGTGCGGGGTGGAACTCATCGGCGCGGCTGGACAAAAGGCCGACCTGGAGATGATCGCCATGGCGGTGGATGCCCTGCGGGCCTGCGGGGTGCAGAGATTCCATATCGAGCTGGGACATGTGGGGTTTTTCCGGGACTTGGTGGGCCGGATGGATATGCCCTCTGAGACGGTGGAGCAGATGCGCGCCCTCATCGAGGGAAAGAATTTTGCCGCCCTCAACGACCTGCTAGAGCCCTATGCGGGACAGGGGGCCTGCGCCGCTTTGAAGCGCTTGTCCAGGCTGTTCGGCGGGGCCGAAGTGCTGGACGAGGCCGAGACCCTCGCCGGGGGCAGCAGCGCCTTGAACTATCTGCGGCGGCTGTATACCGAGCTTTCGGCGGCGGGCTATGGCGGTTATCTCCGCTTTGACCTGGGCCTTGTCCATCAAATCGACTATTACACCGGCGTGGTTTTCCGGGGCTACGTGGAGGGAGCGGGGGACGCCGTCCTTTCGGGCGGGCGCTATGACAAGCTGGTGGAGGCTTTCGGCCGCACCGCTCCGGCCACCGGATTTGCGGTGGACGTGGACGCGGTGGCGGGCTGTCTGCCGCCCCGGGAGCTCCCGAAGGTGGGCTTGCTGGTCCATTTTGAGCGCGGGGAACTGGCCCGCGCCTGGAAGGCCGTGGACGACCGTGCGGCGGGGACTTGTGAGCTGTCTCCCTGCGAAACGCTGGAGCAGACGCTGGAGCTGGCCCGTGAAAAGGGCGCGGACCGTGTGCTGGTGCTGGATGGAGACGGGGAAAGGCTGGTGGAGGTATGAGCCAGAGACTGCGAATCGCCCTGACCAAGGGCCGGCTCCAGGAGAAATCGGTGGAGCTGTTCGAGGCCATGGGTCTGGATTGCTCGCCCATTCAGTCGCCCGGTCGGCGGCTGGTCCACGCCATTCCCAACTATCCTCTGGATGCGGTGCTGGCCAAGGCCCCGGACGTAATCACCTACGTGGAGCACGGAGTCTGTGATCTGGGTATTGTGGGCAAGGATACCATTTTGGAGCAGGGCCGCTCCTTCTATGAGGTGCTGGACCTGGGCTTCGGTAAGTGCCGGTTTGCCCTGGCGGTAAAACAGGGGAGTGATTTTTACGGCACCTATAAGACCCGGCGCATCGCCACCAAATACCCCAACGTGGCCCGTACCTTCTTTGAGAAGAAGGGGATGGACGTGGATATCATCAAGATCGAGGGCTCGGTGGAGCTGGCCCCCATCCTGGAGCTGGCCGACGCTATTGTGGACATCGTGGAGACCGGGGCGACTCTGCGGGAAAATGGTCTGGTGCCCATTGAGGACGTGGCCCAGGTTAGCGCCCGGCTGATTGTCAATCCAGCCAGTATGAAGCTCCATAAGACGGAGCTCACCGACTTTATAAACCGCTGTGAACGGGAATTGGAGTGTCGCGTATGATACAGATCATCCAGGCCGACGGGAGGGCAGAACAGGCCCGTATCGCGGCGATGCGAGCCCGGGCGGCAGAGGTGGGCGCGGATATCGAAGAAGCCGTCTCCGCTGTGATGGGAGCTGTAAAGGAAAAGGGCCTTTCGGCTGTGGAGGCGTATTCCCTCAAGTTTGACGGCAAAATTCCCTATGAGATTCCCCGTGAGGAGCTGGAGGCCGCCTATGACCGCTGTCCGGATGAGCTGATTGCCGCCATGGAGCGCGCGGCAGCCAACATCCGGGACTACAATGAAAAGCTGCTGGTCCAGAGCATGGAGTGGACCTCCCCGGACGGCGGGACGGTGGGCCGGGTAGTCCGGGGCCTGACTCGGGTGGGGCTCTATGTGCCCGGCGGCACGGCGGCCTACCCGTCCTCAGTCTTGATGAACGCGGTCCCCGCCAAGGTAGCGGGGGTCGAGGAATTGATCATGGTGACCCCTCCCACTGAAAATCTGAACGACGCCGTGCTGGCCGCCGCCAAAATCGCCGGAGTGGATCGGGTCATCGCCGTGGGCGGAGCCCAGGCCATTGCGGCCTTGACCTTTGGGGCCGGCTTCATTCCCAAGGTGGATAAGCTGGTGGGGCCGGGCAATGCTTTCGTGGCCACCGCCAAACGGTTGGCCTATGGCAAGGTGGATATTGATATGGTGGCGGGGCCCTCCGAGGTGCTTGTGATAGCCGACGAGACCGCCAACCCCGTCTATGTGGCCGCCGACCTCCTGAGCCAGGCCGAGCATGACCGGCTGGCCTCTGCCGTCCTTCTGACCACCAGTATGGAGCTGGCACGGGCGGTGGACGCTGAGATCGTCCGTCAGGCCGGCTATCTGAGCCGTTTGGACATTATGGAGGCTTCACTGCGGGACTTTGGCTGCGCCATCGTCTGCGACAGCCTGGAGCAAGCAATTTCCCTTGCCAATGAGATTGCTCCGGAGCATCTGGAGATCGTGACCGAGGACCCCAGGGCGGTGCTGCCTGAAATTCGAAATGCCGGCGCGGTCTTTCTGGGAGAATGGTCACCCGAGCCCCTGGGGGACTACCTGGCGGGCCCCAATCACGTGCTCCCCACTTCCGGTACGGCCCGCTTCTTTTCTCCCCTGTCTGTGGATAGCTTCCTTAAGACCATGAGCATCGTAGCGTACAGCCGCGATACCCTGGCCCCGATCCGGGAGCAGGTGGTGGCCATGGCGGAGGCGGAGCATCTGACCGCCCACGCCAATTCCATTCGTGTGCGGTTTGAATAGGAGGGAAGGCATGGAGAGAATTTCCAATATTTCCCGGGAAACCAAGGAGACCCGGATTCAAGCGGTCCTGTGGCTGTCCGGCGGCCCGGTCAAGATCGATACGGGGATCGGTTTTTTTGACCATATGCTGCACGCCTGGGCTTTCTATGCAGGCTTCGGGCTGACTCTGACGGCGAAGGGCGATCTGGAGGTGGACGGCCACCATACCGTGGAGGACACCGGTATCGTACTGGGACAGGCCCTGCGGGAGGCGCTGGGAGACAAGGTGGGGATCCGCCGGTTTGGGAGCGCCTATGTACCTATGGACGAAGCGCTGGCCTTCACGACTTTGGACTTCTCTGGACGGCCTTTCCTGGTCTATGAGGCAGATATGCCACAGGCCCGGATGGGCGCGTATGACGCCTGCCTGACGGAGGAGTTTATGCGGGCCCTGGCAATGAACAGCGGGCTGACCCTGCATATGCGGGCCCAGTATGGCCGGAACGCCCACCACATTACGGAGGCCCTTTTCAAATCTTTGGGGCTGGCCATGAAAGACGCCGTCAAGATGGAGGGGACCGGAGTCACCTCCACCAAAGGAGTTCTGTGAGGATGAATCACTTTACAGCCATTTTGGATTACGGCGTTGGAAATCTGAAAAGCGTCACCAATGCCATGCGCTATCTGGGATTTGATACCCGCATCACCAGCGATCCGGCAGAATTGGAGCGGGCGGATGCCATCATACTGCCCGGGGTGGGGGCCTTTCCCGATGCGGCGGAGAAACTTCGTGTTCCCGGCCTGGACAAGACGCTGCTGACCCAGGCGGAGAAAAAACCCATTCTGGGCATCTGTCTGGGGATGCAGCTCCTGTTCGACCGGGGAGAGGAGATCCGTCCCTGTGCGGGGCTTGGACTGGTCCACGGCAGTGTGAGGCGGCTCGAGACCGACCGAAAGCTGCCGCACATCGGCTGGAACAGCCTGGCCTTCCAGAACCATTCCCCTCTGTTCCGTGGATTGGACGACGGTGTATACGTCTATTTCGTACACACCTTCTGCGGCGTGGCCGACAGGGAATCCGACGTCATCGCCCGCACGGAGTACGGCCCTTCCGTGGTGGCGGCGGTGTCCTGCGGCAACGTCTACGGCTGCCAATTCCATCCGGAAAAAAGCGGTGAGACCGGCTTGGTCATCCTGAAAAACTTTGGGGAGCTGAACAAATGATACTTTTGCCTGCCATTGATATGAAGGACGGGCGGTGTGTCCGCCTGAAAAAAGGGGAGTTCCACACAGTCCATCAGGTGGCCAACAGTGCGCTGGAGACCGCCCGGCGGTTCGCTGAGGCGGGGGCTCAATGGGTCCACATGGTGGATCTGGACGGGGCCCGCGACGGTGTGCGGGCCAATTTTCCCCTGATCTATGAGGTCATCCAGCAGTCTGGTCTCCGCGTGGAGCTGGGGGGCGGCGTAAAGTCGATCCCCGATGTCATCACCATCGTGGAGGCGGGTGCCGCCCGGGCGGTCATCGGCTCTGCCGCCGTCACCGACCCGGCGGTCTTGGATTACGCCGTAAACTGGAAGCCGGAGCAGATCGCCGTGGGCATTGACTGCCTGAACGGCAAGGTCCGCACGGCGGGTTGGGAACAGGACTCCGGCCTGGATTATTTGGAGTTCGCCCGGCAGGTGGAGGCAAAGGGTGTAAAGACGATTATCTTTACGGATATTGCAACAGATGGGATGCTGTCCGGTCCTTCCTTTCAGCAGTTGGAGGCTCTGCAGAAGACCGTGCCATGCAACATCGTGGCCTCCGGCGGAGTCGCCACCCTGGATGATGTGAAGCGGCTGCGAGACATGGGCCTGTATGGGGCCATCATCGGCAAGGCCTACTATGCTGGGACGCTGGACCTGCCCCAGGCCGTGAAGGAGGCGGGGCCCCAATGCTAGCCAAGCGGATCATCCCCTGCCTGGATGTCCGGGACGGCCGGGTAGTCAAAGGGGTCAACTTCATTCATATCCGGGACGCCGGCGATCCGGTGGAGCTGGCAAAATTTTATTCCGATCAGGGAGCGGATGAGATCGTCTTCCTGGACATCACGGCTACCAGCGATGACCGGGATACCGTGGCGGACGTGGTGGAGCGGACGGCTGGTCAGGTCTTTGTGCCCCTCACCGTGGGAGGCGGCATCCGTACGCTGGAGGATTTCCAACGGCTGCTGCGGGCGGGGGCGGACAAGATCTCCGTCAACTCCGCGGCGGTGGCCGACCCCGGGCTGATCTCCAGGGCGGCGGAGCGGTTTGGTTCCCAGTGCGTGGTGCTGGCCATCGACGCCCGGAGCCGGGAGGACGGCAGCTATGAGGTAGTGGTGGCCGGCGGCCGAAAGCCCACCGGCATCGACGCGGTCTGGTGGGCGAAGGAGGGCGAGCGGCTGGGCGCGGGAGAGATCCTGCTGACCTCCATGGATGCCGACGGGACCAAGGGGGGCTTTGATCTGGCTATGACCGGGGCCGTGGCCCGGGCCGTCCATATCCCGGTCATCGCCTCCGGCGGCTGCGGCTCCCTGGCCCATTTTGCCCAGGTCTTTGAAGAGACGGACTGTGATGCGGCTTTGGCGGCCTCGCTGTTCCACTTCGGGGAGCTGACTGTGCCCCAGGTCAAAACCTATTTGAAAGGACGGGACATCCCGGTAAGGTGAGGTTATGGAGCTGAATCAGCTATTTCAGAAATCGGACTTGATCCCGGTCATCATCCAGGATATAAACACCAGAGAGGTGCTGATGCTGGGCTTCACCAACCGGGAGGCGGTAGAGCGGACGCTCCAAACCAAGACCGCCTGGTTCTGGAGCCGCAGCCGTCAAAAGCTGTGGAACAAAGGGGAGACCTCGGGGCATTTTCTCCAGGTCAGAAAGGTGGTTGCCGACTGCGACACCGATACGCTGCTCTATCTCTGCACGCCGGACGGGCCCACCTGTCATACCGGAGCACAGAGCTGCTTTTTCAATGTGCTGATGGAGGAAAAAGAATGAAAGATACTGTATTACAGGACCTGTACGGCGTGATTCAGGGCCGGAAGGCCAATCCCCAGGAGGGCTCCTATACCTGCTATTTGTTTGAAGAGGGTCTGGATAAGATTCTGAAAAAAGTAGGAGAGGAGTGCGCAGAGACCATCATCGCCGCCAAGAACGGTGAGATGGGGGAGACTGTGGGGGAGATCTCGGACCTCATCTATCATGTGCTGGTCATGATGGCGGATCAGAACATCCCGCTGAATGCGGTGCTGGAGGAACTGGACCGCCGCAGTCAGAAGATCGGCAACCTGAAGCAGTTCCACCAGACGGACCACGAGACCTGAAAAGGACCTCCGGAAGTGAAGCTTCCGGAGGTCCTTTTTGCATCAGAACTCGGTCTCCTGCCAGCCCTTGCAGACGTCGATCCAGCCTGCGCTGCGAGCGAGCTGAGCCAACTCGCAGCAGGTCAGGCGCACAGCGGAGCTGGAGCTGCCGGCGGCGGGGTAGACGGTGTCAAACCGCTGGAGAGACACATCAAGGTAGGAGGTGACCCGATCCGGGTCCACGGCGAAGGGACAGACGCCGCCCACCGCATGCCCGGTGAAGTCCAGAGCCTGTTGCGGGGTCAGCATCTTGGCCTTGGTGTGGAACTGAGCCTTGTACTTCGAATTGTCGATTTTGGCGTCGCCGGCCGCCACGATAAGGACGCACCTGCCGTCCACCAGGAAGGAGAGGGTCTTGGCGATGCGGGCGGGCTCGCAGCCCACGGCCTGGGCGGCCAGATTCACGGTGGCGCTGGATACCCCAAACTCCCGGATGCGGTCCTCAAAGCCTGTTTCACGCAGGAACAGGCGTACCGTTTCAATGGACATCGGTTTCAGGGGCCTTCTTCTGCCCGACCTTGGCCAGGAACTTTTCGACGTTGATGACAGCGCGCTTATGGGTACCCTTGCCGATGACGCCGGCCTCGTCGTAGGCGGTGACGGTGAAGGTGAGGGCGCGGCCATTGACCTCGATAAGCTCGCACTCCGCCCAAACCTTCATGCCGATGGGGGTGGCGGCGTCGTGAGATACGTCCAGGTGGGTGCCTACGGAGCCCTCACCCTCGGCCAGGTGGGGTGTCAGAGCGTTGACGGCGGCGTTCTCCATCAGAGCCAGCATATAGGGGGTGGCAAAGACGGGGACCAGGCCGGAGCCCACGGCAGCGGCGGTGTTTTCATAGACGACCACGGTCTCGGCGCGGCCCTTAAGTCCAACAGTAAGCGACATAATATCATTTGCTCCCTTCAAGGAAATTTATGCTTTATTCTACACTATAATTTCGTATTAGGCAAGAAAAAGAGCCTCCAGGCGGAGGCTCTTTTGGCCGTTTAGTTATTCATCAGACGGACCCACTGATCGTTGTAGAGCGTGCGGATCTGCGCAGGGAGGCAGGCAAAGGTCTCGCACTGGTTATCCATGAAGTCCTGATCCGGGTAGGCGAAGGGATCGTCCACCACCTCGGCGTCCAACTCCTTCCGCACGGAGAGCAGGGGAGTGGAGTACCAGGTCTCCTCGCAGTTTTTCAGGCCCGCTTGGGTGGAGCACATGAAGTTGATGAAGGCCTCGGCGTTTTCCTGATTCTCGCAGCCCTTGGGAATGCACATGGCGTCCACGTAGCGGTTGGTGCCCTCCCGGGGCAGAGCGAAGGCCAGGTCCTCGTTGCTCTCATACATGGTGAGGAAGTCGCCGTAGTAGTACACGCCGATGGCGGCGTTGCCGCCCTCCAGCTTCTCAAAGATGTCGTCCATGACATAGGCCTGCACCAGGGGCTTCTGCTCCATCAGCAGGTCCACCGCGGCAGTGATCTGAGCGGCGTCGGTAGTGTTATAGGAGTATCCCAGCTTCTTGAGCGCGATGCCGATGGTATCGCGGGGATTGTCGAACATGAGGATATCCCCGGCGTACTTTTCGTTCCAAAGCACATCCCAGGTCTCCATATCCTCGCCGGGCTCCACCATGGTGGTGTTGTAAATGATGCCCAGCGTGCCAAACATATAGGGCACGGAGTAAAGATTTTCCGGGTCGTACTCCGGGTTTTTCAGGGATGGGTCCACATCGGAGAAGTTGGGAATGTTATCAAAGTTGAGGGGCTCCAGCATATCCTCCTCGATCATCTGGCCGATCATGTAGTCGGAGGGAATAATGACGTCGTAACCGCCGGAACCGCCGGCCAGCTTGCCGTACATGGCCTCGTTGGAATCATAGGTCTGATAGTTAACCTTGATCCCGGTCTGGGCGGTAAAGTCGTCCAGTACGGACATGTCAATGTATTCGCCCCAGTTGTACACGTTGACCTCACCCTTGGACGGGTCGGCGGCGCTGCCGCCGCCGCAGGCCGTAAGCGCGAGGGTGAGGAGGCTGGCGGAGGCCAGCACGAGGGAGATTAGCTTCTTTTTCAATTCTATTCAGTTTGCTCCTTTCGGGATAAAATAGGTTTGTTCAGGGCCGGGGGCCCAGAAACACAGAGTTATTTGGCGGACAGAACCGCCCGGCGCCGCTTCTCCATGCGCTCCTGCCGAGCTTGACGGAGGTTGACCAGGACCATCAGGGCCACCACCACCAGGAACATCAAGGTGGACAGGGCGTTAATCTCCGGGCTGACCCGCTTTTTGGCCATGGAATAGATGACCATGGAGAGGGTCTGGGTGGTGCTCCCGGCCGTAAAATAGCTGATGACAAAGTCGTCGATGGAGAGGGTGAAGGCCATGATGAGCCCGTTGATGACCCCGGGCATGATCTCCGGCAGAATGACCTTGTAGAAGGCGTGGAAGCCGTGGTCGCCCAGGTCCTGAGCGGCCTCGTAGATATTGGGGTCCAACTGGGAGAGCTTCGGCATCACGCTGAGGATGACATAAGGCACGTCAAAGGCGATGTGGGAGATCAGCAGGGTGAGGAACCCCATGCTCCACTTCACGCCGGTAAGCTGGCCCAGGCTGCCGTTCCAGGCGCTGATGGCCAGCAGGAAGAGCAGCATCATGGACACGCCGGTAATGATATCCGCATTGGTCAGGGGGATGTTGTTGACGGTCAGGCAGATGCTCCGGAACCGGCGGCGGAGGTTGCGAAACCCGATGGCCGCCGCCGTGCCCATGACGGTGGAGATCACAGCCGCCAGGGCGGAGACCGCCAGTGTGACCGCCAGCGCATTGAGGATCATGTCGTTTTGGAAGAGCTGCCGGTACCAGTCCAGGGTAAAGCCGGCCCACACCGCCTTGCTCTTGGAGGCGTTGAAGGAAAAGACCACCAGGACCAGGATGGGGGCGTAGAGGAAAAGAAATACCAGGAGCATAAACAGGCGGCTGACAAGTCCGTTTTTCTTCACAGGACCGTCACCCCTTCCTCGCCCTCGCCAAAGCGGTTCATCACGGCCATACAGACCAGAACGATGACCATCATCACCAGGGATATGGCAGAGCCCAGATGGGGATTATAAGCGCTGCCCAAAAACTGCATGTCGATGAGGTTGCCCAGCAGGAGGGTCTTGCTGCCGCCCAGCAGCCGGGAGATGGCGAAGGTGGACACCGATGGGATGAACACCATGGTGATGCCGCTGAGGACCCCCGGCAGGGACAGGGGAAAGACGATCCGGCGGAACACGGTGCGGTCATTGGCGCCCAGGTCCTGGGCGGCCTCGATGACCTTGGGATCAATCTTCTCGATGACGGAGAAGATGGGCAGGACCATGTAGGGCAGAAAGTTGTAGACCATGCCCAGCACGATGGCCCCCTGGGTGTCGATCATTTGGAAGGGTCCCACGCCGAACAGGCCAAAGAGGGTGTTGATCAGGCCGTTGCGCTCCAGCAGGAATTTCCAGGAGTAGGTCCGCAGAAGGAAGTTCATCCACATGGGAAGCATGATGAGCATAGTAGCCATGCGGTGGACCCAACTGGTCTCCCGGGCCAGAAAGTAGGCCAGGGGGTAGCCGATCAGCACGCAGATGACGGTGGCGATGGCGGCCAGCAGGAAGGAGCGGCCGAATGCGGCGGTGTACTGGGCCATGTCCTGAAAATTGGCCAGCGTGAAGCCTCCGGCGTCCGAAGTGAAGGCGTAGACCGTGATGATGACCAGGGGAGCCACCACAAACAGGGCCATCCACCCCACATAGGGAAAGGCAATGGCTTTACTCTTCATCGCCCGCCTCCGCATCCTCGCTGAGCTCATCGTACTCGTCGCTGTAGGAGCTGTAGTCTCCGAACTTGCCGGAATAGGCGCTCTTTTTCATGATGTGGAAGCCGTCGGGGTCGATCTTGACGCCGATTCTGGCTCCGACAGGGGAGAAATCCGTGGTCTGAATGAGCCACTTGAAGCCCCGGAAATCCACGATGATGTCGTAGTGCATTCCCTTGAAGGTGACCTCGGTGACCGTGCCGGTGAGCTGGCCCTGTTCCTCGGAGACGATGTCGATGTCCTCGGGCCGGATGACCACGTCCACCGCCTCGTTGGGAGCAAACCCCCCGTCCAGACAGGGAAATTTCTTTCCGTACATCCCAACCACACCGTCGGCGTGCATGATGCCGTCGATGATATTGGACTCCCCGATGAAGTCGGCCACAAAGGCGTTCTTGGGCTCGTTATAGATGTCGATGGGGGAGCCGATCTGCTGGATGTTGCCCTTATCCATGACGACGACCGTGTCGGACATGGTGAGGGCCTCCTCCTGATCGTGGGTGACGTAGACGAAGGTGATGCCCACCTGCTGCTGAATCTTTTTCAGCTCGATCTGCATGTCCTTGCGCAGCTTCAAATCCAAGGCGCCCAAAGGCTCGTCAAGTAGAAGCACTTGCGGGCGGTTTACAATGGCCCGGGCGATGGCGATGCGCTGCTGCTGCCCACCGGAGAGGGAGTCCACGCTCCGCTTGCCGTAGCCGGGTAGGTTGACCAGTTCCAGGGCCTCGTTGACCCGGCGCTCAATCTCTTTTTCCGGCACCTTGGCAATGCGAAGGCCGAAGGCCACATTTTCAAAGAGGTTCATATGGGTGAACAGGGCGTATTTCTGAAACACGGTGTTCACCTGCCGCCGGTGCGGCGGAACATCATTAATCCTCACACCGTCGAAAAACACATCCCCGGAGGTAGGCTTCTGAAAACCACCGATGATACGCAGGGTGGTCGTCTTGCCGCAACCGCTGGGGCCGAGCAGTGTGAGGAATTCCTTGTCATTGATATACAGGTTGATGGAGTTCAGGACGACCTCGTCGTCGAACACCATGCGGCAATCCGACAAGCGGATGAGTTCTTTGGACATTATCCTCCCCCGTTCCGTCAGAGGCCCCGCTTCCGCAGGACCCGAAATACGCAGATATAGCAAGCTACAATATATATGGTATCGCAAAAAAAGTCAATGAGATTTCCGTATTATTTTCGTGTATATTCGGGGAAATACTCTTCCGCGAAATCCACATGTTCCACCTGCCAGGACCGGCCGTTCAAATGATTCAGCACGCCGGCGTCAGTGGAGAAGGAAAAGGTCAGCTTGTACGAGTAAAGCGCCTGGAATTTTCGGTCAAATTTTTTATTCTCCCGGGCTTTTCCATACTTGCCGTCTCCCAGCAGAGGGTGCCCGGCGGCGGCAAACTGGGCACGAATCTGATGGGTCCGTCCCGTAATGAGCTCGCACTCCATCAGTGACAGGCCGTTCCGGACGGCCAGCGTGCGGTAGAGGGTGACGGCGGTCCGCCCCCCCGGCACCGGAGACCTGTGGACTGTGACCTGGTTTTTGGCCTCATCCTTGGAGAGAAAGTCCTCCAGCCTTCCGTCGGAAGGCGTCATTCTGCCGTGAACTACGCACAGATAATATTTTTCCAGCTCGCGGTCCTTGATCTTCTGGTTCATGATGCGCAGAGCCTCGGCGGTCTTGGCGGCGATGACGATGCCGCCGGTGTTCCGGTCGATACGGTTGCACAGGGCGGGGGTAAAGGCGTGCTCGGCCCTGGGGTCCCACTCCTTTTTCTGGTAGAGATAGGCCTGGATATGGGTAATGAGGGTATTGACGTACTCGTGTTCGTCGGGGTGGACCACCAGACCGGGCCGCTTGTCCACCAGCAGGATGTGCTCGTCCTCGTATAGGATGTCCAGCTGCGGCTTGAAAACGGACAAAAAGGCATTTTCTGGCGCCGGGGCGTCAAAAAACTCGTCATTGATATAGAGCTGGAGCACATCGCCCACACACAGGCGGACATCCCGCTTGGCTCCCTTACCGTTGCGCTTGACCCGCTTGAGCCGGATATATTTCTGCGCCAGGGGAACGGGGAGAAGGGGAACGGTCTTGCCCAGCCAGCGGTCCAGCCGCTGCCCGGCGTCGTTTTTTCCGACAAGATACTCTTTCATATGGCGCCTCCCGCCGTAGAGATGCTCTATATTGTATCATAAAATAAAAAAAAGTGAAGAAAGTATTTGACATTGACAAAACACTTGACTATAATATTTGTCGTGCCATTATGCGAGGTGTGCCATGCGACTGAACCTAAAAGACATCATCCATGTTCCCGGCGCGATGCGTCCGTTTTCCTTCCGGTTGGACCTGTCCGACCTGGAATTCGGCGGTGCGCGTCCCATTGGCCGTCCGGTCACTGTGGAGGGCCGGGTGAGGAATATGGCCGGTGCCCTGGTTTTGGAGGCGGAGGCCAAGACCGTACTGGACTTGACCTGCGACCGCTGCGCCCGGCCCTTTGCCCGGGAAAAGATCGTCCCTATCGAGACGCTGCTCGCCACGGAGCTGGCGGACGAGACCAATGAGGACGAAATTTATCTCCTGGACGGGGACGAGGTGGACCTGGATGAGGTTGCAACCACAGCGTTTGTCCTCGCAATGGATTCCAAAAACCTCTGCTCAGAGGACTGCAAAGGCATCTGTGCCGGGTGCGGCGCCGACCGGAACGTCGAGCCATGCCGGTGCAAGCCCGAGGTAGACCCCCGGCTGGCATCTCTTGCCAAGCTATTGGAGGACAAAGAGAGCGAGTAAACGAACCGTGCCCGTGCAGGGCATCCAAGGAGGTGTCACAGATGGCAGTCCCTAAGTCGAAAGTATCCAAGCAGCGTCGGAATAAGCGCCGCAGCTCCGTGTGGAAGCTGGAGACCCCCGGCCTCAGCAAGTGCCCCAAGTGTGGTGCGTACCGCCTGCCCCATCGGCTCTGCAAGTCCTGCATGACTTACAATGGCCGCGAGTTCGGCAAGACCGAGGCCACTGAGGCCAAGGCCAACTAAATGCGCGAGAAAAGAAGAGGGGTTTATCCCCTCTTTCTTTTTGCCCGGAAACGGGGTACAATAAAACGGAAAAGGAGGCGCGCCCATGAGTCTGACCAAAATCCGGTCGGTAGACCCAGACAGTCCGGCCAGGCGGGCGGGAGTACGGATCGGGGAGACCTTGACCGAAGTCAACGGCCACCCCATCGTGGACGTGCTGGACTATAAATTTCATACCTATGACCCCAGGCTGATCTTGAAACTGAAAGAGGAAAACGGTCGGGAGCGCACCGTCCGGGTGCGGAAGGCGGAAGGGGAGGACCTGGGCCTCAATTTTGAGACCTATTTGATGGACCGGGCCCGTTCCTGTGCCAATCGCTGTATTTTCTGCTTTGTGGACCAGATGCCCCCCGGCATGCGGGAGACGCTCTATTTCAAGGACGACGACGCCCGGCTGTCCTTCCTGATGGGTAATTATATCACATTGACCAATCTGTCCAGACGGGAGCTCCAGCGGATTATGGACTTGCACATCAGCCCCGTCAACATTTCCGTCCACGCCACGGACCCGGAGCTGCGGGCCAGTCTGCTGAAAAACCATCGGGCGGGGGAATGTTTGTCCATCATGGAGCAGTTTGCCCGGGCGGGGATCACGATGAACTGCCAGGTGGTCTCCTGCCCCGGCATCAACGACGGGCCCGCCCTGGACCGCACCCTGCGGGAGCTGGGCGGTCTCTATCCCGCGGTGAACAGTGTGGCCGTCGTTCCGGTGGGGGTGACCCGCTTCCGGGAGGGCCTGTGCCCTATTGCGCCCTATACGCCGGCCCAGGCTGCCGAGGTGATCGGGCAGGTGGAGCGCTTCGCCGACGCCTTTCGAAGGGAACACGGCACAGCTCTGGCCTGGTGCTCGGACGAGTTTTACCTGATTGCCGGGCGGGACCTGCCGGAAAAGGGCTATTACGAGGACCTGGCCCAGCTCGAGAACGGTGTTGGGATGCTGCGCCTGCTCCAGGGTCAGGCGGCGCTGGCCCTGGAGGATCTGGAGCCGGATGTGGCGCCGTCGCCTTTTTCCATCGCCACCGGAATGTCCGCGGCACCCTTTTTGCAGGAAATCGTTGACAGAATCCGGGAAAAATGTGGTAATATAAAAGGAATGGTCTATCCCATTCGCAACCGCTTTTTTGGGGAGACCATCACCGTATCGGGGCTGATTACCGGCCGGGACCTAATCGAGCAGCTCCGGGGGCGGGACTTGGGCGCGCGGCTGCTGCTGCCGGCCAATATGCTGCGCACGGGGGAGCAGGTCTTTCTGGACGACGTGACGGTGGAGCAGGTGGAGGCGGCGCTGGGGGTGCCGGTGATCCCGGTGGAGGCCGACAGCGGCTTCGACCTAGTGGACGCCATTCTGGGACTGACGGTGGAGCTCCCAGCCTATCGTCTGCCGCCGGAGGCCGAGTATTACCGCTATAACCCGTGACAACAGAAATGAGAGGGATAGAATGAAGCCTTTGGTAGCTATCGTAGGCCGCCCCAACGTGGGCAAGTCCATGCTGTTCAATAAACTCTGCGGCCAGCGGCTGTCCATCGTAGAGGATACCCCCGGCGTTACCCGGGACCGGCTGTACGCCGAATGCGAGTGGTGCGGGCGCTCTTTCAACATCGTGGACACCGGCGGCATCGAGCCCTCGGCCGACACGGAGATTCTGAGCTTCATGCGCAGGCAGGCGGAGATTGCCATCCAGAACGCCACGGTCATCGTGTTCCTCTGCGACATCAAGACGGGTCTGACCGCCTCCGACCAGGAGGTAGCCAATATGCTCCTGCGCTCCCGTAAGCCGGTGGTGCTGGCGGTGAACAAGATGGACCAGGTGGGCCCCACCAATCCGGATATCTACGAGTTCTATAATCTGGGCCTGGGGGACCCCATCCCGGTCTCAGCCGTCCACGGACACGGCACCGGCGACCTTCTGGACGCCTGCATCCAATACTTTCCTCCGGAGGAGGAGGAGCGGGAAGAGGACGACGTCATCAAGGTGGCGGTCATCGGCAAGCCGAACGTGGGGAAGTCCTCTCTGGTCAACCGCATCCTGGGGGAAGAGCGGGTCATCGTCAGCGATATGGCGGGCACCACCCGGGACGCGGTGGACAGCTTTTTTGAAAACAAACTGGGCAAGTATCTCTTTATCGACACCGCCGGGATGCGGAAGAAATCCAAGGTGGACGACCGGATCGAAAAGTTTTCGGTGCTCCGTGCCACCATGGCCATCGAACGGGCCGACGTGTGCCTCATCCTCATTGACGCCAACGAAGGCGTGACCGAGCAGGACACCAAGGTGGCGGGACTGGCCCATGAGGCGGGCAAAGCCTGTATCATCGTGGTGAACAAGTGGGATGCGGTGGAGAAGGATGACAAGACCATGGACCGCATGCGGGAGGACGTCCGCCGGGATCTGGCCTACATGACCTATGCCCCCATCGTGTTTATCTCGGCGTTGACCGGGCAGCGGGTGGGCCGCCTGTTCGAGCTCATCAACTATGTCAACGATCAGGCCTCCATGCGCATCACCACGGGGATGCTCAACTCGGTGCTGGCCGACGCCACCGCACGGGTCCAGCCCCCCACCGATAAGGGCAAGCGGTTAAAGATTCTCTATATGACCCAGGTAGGCATCAAGCCACCCCATTTTGTCTGCTTCTGCAACGATGCCAAGCTCTTCCACTTCTCCTACCAGCGGTATCTGGAGAACCAGATCCGGAATACCTTCGGCCTGGAGGGGACGCCGGTGCGGCTGACCATCCGGCAGAAGGGTGACAAGGAGGGGTAGAGATGCTGGAGTTCTGGTTGAGGCTGATTGCTATTGCAGTGATCGCCTATTTCTGCGGCTGCTTCAACGGGGCG